>CAZKTR010000141.1:0-5013 GCA_964555525.1 uncultured Pirellulaceae bacterium | reverse complement strand
CTAAAAAAGAGCACTCAACTGTTTTTTTCAATATCATTTGTCATCCTTATCGGAACTCAAGCCAGTGCATTGGCCCAGCTTCCTAACGGCTGGAAAGCCCATGACAAAAACCGGCCTCAACCCAAAGTCGTCTCACCCGGCGAACAAGCTAATCAAGCCCCCAGCGACGCCATCGTACTGCTGGGGGGTAAAGAACTCACCCATTGGACTGATCAGCAAGGCAACCCCACCAAATGGAAGTATGCCGACGGCATTCTTGAATCCGTAAAAAAAGCTGGAGCAATTTACACGGTCGAAAAATTTGGCGACTGCCAACTGCACGTCGAGTTTGCGACGCCCGCCAATCCCAAAGGCAAGGGACAGGGCCGCGGCAACTCAGGCGTCTTCTTCTTTGACGCCGACTACGAAATCCAAGTCCTCGACAACTACCAAAACGAAACCTACGCCGACGGAACCGTCGGCGGACTCTACGGCCAACACCCGCCGTTAGTCAACGCTTGCCGCGGTCCCGGTCAGTGGCAGACTTACGACATCGTTTTCCGCAAGCCTCGGTTTAACGAAGACGGCACCCTCAAATCACCCGCGCGAATGACCGCGATGCTCAACGGCGTCTTGGTCCAAGACGCCTCCGAACTTTACGGCCCCACAGTTTGGCTACAAGCCGGCCAGTACAAAAAGAAATCTGGCGAAGGCCGTATATCACTGCAAGACCACGGAAACCCGGTTCGCTACCGTAACATTTGGGTCCGGCGTCTTGTAGAAAATCCACCAACGCCCCCCAAGCCTCGCCCACAGATTGAACTTACCCAAACACAACGCCAAAACTATGTCGGTAAATTTGGCCCTGTAAAGATTGAAGAGATTGACGGCCAATTGTTTTTCACCCGTTTCCGCGGCCGAACATTCCCTTTACAAGTTCACAGCACAACCGAAATGAGCTTTGAAAAAACCGCAGGCGAGTTAATCTTTGAATTGGATGATCAAGGCAAAGCGATTTCTTGCAAAGGTTCAATCGACGCCACCGGCGCATTCAAGGGCGCCCGAGAAAAATCCGACAATAAAAGTGACCCGTAAGCATCAAATGAATCTGCGCTGGCCAAAACTCAGGCCTATCCATCCCGAAGTCGGGCGTCCCCGGCTACCCAAATCAATCAAAGTATGACAACCACTAGCTCCACTAACTAAGTTTAAGTGCCCTCGAAAGTGGGCCGTAAAAAATGAATCGGTTAATTTCAATGAGTGAAGAATTAAGTCACTTCAAATCTGAACAGATCACCGCCATCGACATCGATCTATTGGCGTCGTTGTTCGAATTCGCACCGGATGTGGCTTTTTTCGTCAAGAATCACAGTGGCCACTACATCGCGGTTAACGATTCACTGGTAGTTCGACACGGCTTAACCAACAAAGATCAAGTCATCGGCTTGACCCCAACGCAAATTTGTGTCGGCGAACTAGGCGAAATGCCACAAGCGCAAGACGAAGAGGTTCTAAAGACTGGCCGACCGGTAATCGAGCACTTGGAACTTCAATTGTGTCGGCCCAAAAATCCAGTCTGGTGCCTAACAACAAAGCTACCAATCAAGAACGCTGCAGGCGAAGTGATCGGCTTGTTTGGGTTTTCGCGAGACGTCCGAGTTACGGTTAACGTTGACGATATCCCACCAAAGTTTGCAGACGCATTGTCCCGATTCGAAAAGGATCTGGGGTCCGCAATCTCTCCTGCGTCACTCGCCGAAGAATCCGAACTAACCTCTCAAAAACTAATTCGCCTGACCAAAAAGCTATACGGCATCACTCCAACTCAATTGATCGCCAAGATCCGTATCGCCGCCGCCTGTCGGCTTTTAGAAGAGACCAACAAATCGATTGCGGACATCGCACTCAGTTGCGGCTTCACCGACCACAGCGCCTTCACTCGCGCCTTTAAGTCATCCACCAGCGTCACACCTTCGGTTTACCGCAGCCAATCCCGCGCTTAAAGGTGGCGTCGGTTGCCTCCGACCTGTAGCTGGAGTCGCCAGACTTCAGGTCGCATCAGGTGGCAAACTTCGGGCCCCTTGGTCCTTTTCACATGTACGCGGGCTAAACCCAGCCCGCCAAAATCTTCGCTTTTCCGCATCCCACCAACGTTGGGGCTATGGACAGCATCCCAGCAATGCTAGGATATCCGTCCAAATCGGTGCCACGTAGCAAGCAAGCCTCAAGACCATTCTTTGGTCCGCCAGCCACCTAGGGCAACTCGATCGTCGCAGTCCCGCGCAACGTCCGCTCGGCCCTCCCGATCAAACTACTGCACATCATTTCTCTTTTTTCGTTACGACGAAACCCGTCACCCACAGTAGGCTCAAGATGCCATCCACACTAAAAACAATCTTCGCAGTCCTTGTAACTAGCATCCTATTAGTCGGCTGCGACAACAGCTCAAACCAAACAACCTCCAACTCGGACAACGCGTCCCTGCAGATCGTCGCCACCACTGGCCAAATCAACGCAGCCCTGCAAAAACTCACTGCCGGCACCGACGCCAACATCAATCTCTTCTGCGGACCCGGCGTCGACCCACACTCCTTCAGCGCGTCCACCCAAGACGTTCAAGCGATGCTCGATGCCGACCTGATCGTCTACAACGGCTTTCACCTAGAAGCGAAACTCACCGAACACCTTCACGGCAAATTCGAAAACAAAGCTTGGTCAATGGCCTCTGCTTTCCCTGAAACCGCCAGACTCGATTGGGAAGAAGACGGCGAAATTGATCCCGAAGCGCCCTTCGATCCGCACATCTGGAATCACTTGCCCGGTTGGACCAAGTGCGTTGAAGGACTCGCCAAAAAACTTGCCGAAGTCGATCCCGATCACGCGGAAGCCTACAACAAAAATGCTGAAGCCTACGTGGCAGAAATCATGGACGCTCACACTTGGGCCAAAGAAAAACTCGCATCGCTCCCAGCCAATCACCGAACGATCGTCAGTGCTCACGACGCCTTCAAATACTTTGCCAACCAATACGGCATGGAAGCCGACGCTGTTCTGGGAATCGGCAACGACCCAGAAGCGGACATCGCTGAAATGCGACGAGTCGCAAAAATTGTTTGCGACAAAAAGATCCCGGCGATCTTCATGGAGTCCATCACCAACCCCAAAGTCACCCAAGCCCTCAAAGAAGCTTGCCAAGACCGCAACTGGGACGTCAAACTGGTCGACCAACCGCTTTACTCCGATGACATCGGCGAAACAGCTCCGCAAAACACATTCCTAGGCGCTTTCAAATCAAACGTCGAAATCATTTTCGAGGCCCTCAAGTAACAATGAGCCGCAGGTTTAGGTGGCGACGGTGCTTCCAGCCGGTCTTACGCGCCGGCCGAGAAAAAACGATGCGCATTTAAACATGCCTCCACTAGTGTTCATTAAATTTAGTTTGGCGTAGCCGGAGTCGCCAGACTTCGGGATGTGACCACGCAAGGCCTGAACTCTGGCGAGCCCAGCTACAAATCAAAAGCATCCACGTGACTGTACCCGCAATCGAAGTTCGACAACTCACCGTGACCTACGGTTCGGCTCCGGTTCTCTGGGACATCAACCTGACGATCCCGCAACGAGTCGTCATGGGATTGGTCGGCCCCAACGGCGCCGGCAAGAGCACGCTGCTAAAATCAATCCTTGACCTAACTCCAAAACTATCCGGCACGGTCAACGTGCTCGGCAAACCCTTCGCCGCCAACCGCAAACAAATCGCCTACGTCCCCCAACGCAGCAGCATCGACTGGGACTTTCCCACGACCGTGATCGACCTCGTCGTGATGGGCACCTACGGACGGCTCGGCTGGTTTCGCCGCCCCGGCAAACAAGAACGCGCCGATTCAATGGCCGCGCTAGACCGACTGGGCATGACCGAGTACGCCGATCGACAGATCAACGAACTCTCTGGCGGGCAACAGCAACGAGCCTTCCTCGCACGGGCCTTCGTGCAAAACGCTCCCATCTATTTTTTGGACGAACCCTTTACCGGCGTCGACGTCCCCACTGAAAAACTAATCGTGCAACTGCTCCACGAACTTCGCGACAACGGTAAAACAATCGTCGTCGTCCAGCACGACCTCAAAACCGTCGCCGAATACCTGGACCAAGTTTCCTTGATCAACCAAACCATCGTCGCCAGCGGCAAAGTCCAAGACGTTTTTTCAGACGCCCTGATCGAAGAAACCTACAGCGGCCGCTCCAGAGAAGACCACCCAACCGACAACCCCAAAGGCAACGCATGAGCCTGTGGGAACTGTTGAGCGATCATACTTTTCGCACGGTGCTGTTGGGCACGATGGGCATCGGCGCAGTCAGTGGCTCCATCGGATGCTTTGCCTACTTGCGCCGCCAAAGCCTTGTTGGCGACGTCGTAGCCCACTCGTCATTGCTCGGGATCATGCTGTTCTTTTTGCTCAGCTATTGGCTAACAGGGCAGGGCAGTAAGTCACTGTTTGTCCTGATCCCTGGGGCGATACTGTCCGGCGTTTTCGCTTTGGGACTATCACAATGGATCGTGTCAAACTCTGGCATTCGCGAAGACAGCGGCCTCGGCGTCATGCTGGCGATCTTTTTCGGCACCGGCGTCTTACTATTACGTTGGGTCGACAAAGCCAGCCCACCGATCCCCGGAAAACGCGGCCTCGAGAGCTACCTGTTCGGGATGGCGGCATCGATGACCCAAGCCGACCTAATCATGATCGGCATCGTTGGAATCAGCTCCGTCCTAGTCATGCTGCTGTTTTGGAAAGAACTAAAAGTCTTTACGTTTGATCCGCTGCTCACCCAGAGCTTAGGCTACCGCACTCGCTGGCTCGACCTACTGCTGATCGGAATTTTGGTTAACGCAATCGTGATCGGAATTCAATGCATCGGCGTCGTCCTAATGATCGCGATGCTGGTCGCACCCGCCGCGGCAGCTCGGCAATGGACTGAATCATTAGGAGCCATGGTAACGCTGGCGGCAGTGATCGGATCAACCTGCGCCGCAATCGG
>CAZKTR010000140.1:0-8014 GCA_964555525.1 uncultured Pirellulaceae bacterium | reverse complement strand
CAGTTGCCAGTACGTTTTTGGCCAACCGCTTCAACAACCAAGCATTCTGGCGGTCAGTGTTTGACTGGTTCGTCAGTCACCCGATGCTGGATGTGCAGCAAGTCGGTCCGATTACGGACTACCTGTTAGACCAACGATTCGGTGGGCGACACCCAATCCTCGGGGGCGACGCTCCTCCTCAGCCTAATCTCTCCATGCGTGGCCGAACCCCTGCAGCATTAGTTCGAGCGGTCGAGCAATGGCATGATCGATTGAGGATCAGCACTTACCCTTGGAAAGCTACCTCGTGGAAACCTACTGCGATTGAGCCTTTCATTTTGGAAACTGGCATTACCAACAAGAAGACCTGGACGATCCAAGAGTTACTTTCAGCTCACGAACTCTTCGAAGATGGCCGCAAATTGAAACACTGCGTTTCAACTTACACTTCGTCATGCGTCAGTCGCACGACCAGCATTTGGACAATGCAGACAAGTTCGAGTGAAGGAACCAAACGTTTGCTAACCATCGAAGTCCACCCAAGAACAAATCGCATCGTGCAAGTTCGCGGCAAAAGCAATCGTTACCCTCGCGAAGATGAAATCAAAATCATCAGCCGCTGGGCTCAAGAAGCGGGCTTGAAATTCAACACAACCGATTTCGGGTAAGCCAGCAATAGACCTCGTATTTTTACCGCTATCGATGTGATGGGACCGGTGGCAAAGAAAGCGGCGCTGCCTGACGCCGTCGCCTGCCGGATCGTCGTTAAAACTCCGCCCTTACTGCTTTCGCAAGCAGCAGGTCTTGTACTTTTTACCGCTACCGCACGAGCAAGGATCGTTGCGACCGATCTTCTTTTCCCGGTTACGAATCGTTTCGACTCGTCGCTTCTTACCGGCACGATCGGCGGCGTTTTGACGTGTCTCGCTTTGGGATTGCCCGTTGCCGCCCTGGTTTTGCTGTGGTGGGGCTGCTTGGTCTGGATCTTCGTGAATCGCTGTTGTTTCAGTTAGCGTATGACTCACAAACGATTCATTCAATTGCTCCATGCGGAAAACCAAGTCCGTCACTCGTTCGCCGATCGAGGTCCACAGGCCATCGAACATCCGCATACCTTCGCGTTTGTATTCGACCTTTGGATCCAACTGAGCCATCCCGCGTTGACCGACCGCTGAACGCAAATAATCCATCGCCAGCAAGTGATCTTTCCACCCCGAGTCAACAATCTCCAGCAACACCAACCGTTCCATTCGACGGAACTCAGGGTGATAATGATTCTCAACCACCGCCTCCAACGTCGGTTCTAGCTCATCGCGATCAAGCGTCTCTACTTTGTCCAACACCAAGTCGTAGTCTAATTTTGACTTGAACCAATCGCTCAATTCAGTGACTTGACCGTTCGCATTAACCAGCGGCAGCAAGCCCTTCTCGTCAAAGGTCGATAACTTCGTTCTAAGTTCTTCCAACGCAACATTCGCCGCTCCCTGATTGTCACGGCTCTTGGCCATCAACATGTCACGGATATCCTCGCGTTGCTTATTACGGAAATCTTCGACTGCAATTTCCGTCTTGAAACGACGACTGGCCCACTGGCTCAAACCTTCACGGTTAATTTGCCCTTGAGAACCACCCGTACCAGAGCTGATGAATTGGTAGAAACCAGCCATCACTGGGTAGATCGCCTCACGTTGTACGTAGGCATCAATCGCAGACTCCTCAACGATCTCAACCGACTGGGCAACTGATTTTTCTTTGAATTTCTCGGGATCGATCTGCAACCCAAACTTCGCGGCCACCCAAGAAGAAACAGTGCGAATGTTGTAATCTTCAGCCAACATCACGTCGGCTCCCTCGATCTTCACCTTCTGAATCGCTTGACGAGCCTTATTGACCAACAGCTCGTCGACACGACCACGACCTGTTTGCTTCAGTTCCTTTTCACGAACACCGATGTTGTATCGACTGTTGGCGAAGTGAGCCAACGATTCCCAATTCCATTCCGACTCTTCTTCGGTAGCTGGCAAACACTCTTCGATTTGTTGCACGATATCAAACTCTGCCTGACGCTCTGCTTCATCCAAGCAAACCGAAACGGCCTCTTCGGGGGTCAATTTTCGGAACAGCTTAGGATCCATGGTGATCCCCAGTTGGCTGCCAGCATGCGAGGCAAAAGTCTCGCAGCCAAAATTGTCGTCCATAAACGTCGACACATTCGATTCGATTTGATCGCGAACCATGTCTTGAACGATCTCACGACAACTCTGTCCGTCCAAAATACGCTGACGGAACCGGTAAATCCGCTTGCGTTGTTCGTCCATCACTTCGTCGTACTCAAGCAACGACTTACGAATTTCGAAATTGTATTCTTCACGTTTCTTTTGAGCCGCACTGATACGCCGAGAAACCATCTTACTTTCGATCGGCACGTCGTCTTTGAAACCACCCATCTCGAGCATTCGCTTGACAGCCGGGCCAGCAAAAATCCGCATCAAGTCATCATCGAGGCTCAAGAAGAATCGACTACTACCGGGGTCTCCTTGACGTCCACAGCGACCGCGAAGCTGCAAGTCAATACGACGAGCATCATGTCGCTCACTACCGATAACGTGCAAGCCACCCATCTTTTTCACATCGACGCCCATTTCGGACATCCCGTGTTCCTTGTCGATCGACTCGACCAACGCGTCCCATTCGTCCGTTGGAACATCCAAACGAGTTGGATACGTATCTTGCAACCGAGCCCACGCCATCGTTTCTGGGTTTCCGCCCATGATAATGTCGGTACCACGACCGGCCATGTTGGTCGCGATCGTAACCGCACCAAAACGACCAGCCTGTGAAACGATGTCCGCTTCGCGTTTATGATTCTTGGCGTTCAAAACCTCATGCTTGACTCCGCGTTTATCAAGTAACCGCGAAAGTCGCTCACTCTTTTCAATCGAAACGGTACCCACCAAAATCGGTCGACCGCGATACTGCACTTTGGCAACCTTGTCGCGAGCGAAAGTATGCTTTTGGTTGTCGTCTTTATCGGTGATCACCACGTTCGAGTCATCGACACTTTCGACGGTACCGACGCAAAAATCCTGGTTCTTCAAAAACACCATGTCCCAGCGGCTGTAGCTTTCAATTTCGTCCGCAATCGCTCGCCACTTGAATTCTTCGGTACTGTAGATCACGTCCGGATGAGCGATCCGCAGCATCTCTCGGTTGGTCGGAATCGCAACCACGTCAAGCTCGTAGATCTTGTAAAACTCTTCCGCTTCGGTCATCGCGGTACCTGTCATACCGCAAACTTTTTCGTACAGCTTGAAGTAATTCTGCAGGGTCACCGTCGCGAGCGTCTGAGTTTCTTCTTTGATCTTCACACCTTCTTTGGCTTCAACCGCCTGGTGCAAGCCATCGCTCCATTGCCGGCCTTCCATAAGGCGACCAGTGAATTCGTCAACGATCACAACCTGACCGTCTTTGATAACGTAGTTGACGTCTTTTTTGTACAAGCCATGGGCCTTGAGCGCACTATCGATCAAGTGCGGCCAGTCCATATTGCCAGCGGTGTAAAAGCTCTCAACGCCAGCTAACTTTTCGGCGAAGCGAACGCCTTCATCGGTCAGCGTCGCAGTATGATCTTTTTCATTGACTTGGTAGTGCACGCCTTTTTGAAGCTGAGTCGCGATACGATTGGCTTCGACGTAACGGCCTGGATTATTGTGAGCGGGACCTGAAATGATCAACGGAGTACGAGCTTCATCGATCAAAATATTGTCAACTTCGTCGATAATCGCAAACGCGAGTGGTCCTTGCGATTGCTGGCGAGGCTTCGGGAAGTTGTCATCGCCGCGAGCTGCCGGACGCATGTTGTCACGCAGGTAATCAAAACCAAACTCGTTGTTGGTTCCGTAAGTAATGTCTTTGTGGTAAGCCTCTTGCCGTTTGGCGGCTGGCATTCCGCTTTGAATCGCTCCCACGGACAAACCCAAACCCATGTATAGCGGAGCCATCCATTCCATGTCACGACGAGCCAAATAGTCGTTGACGGTGATAACATGAACGCCACGGCCTTCGAGTGCGTTCAGATATGTCGGCAACGTGGCGACCAACGTTTTACCTTCACCGGTTACCATTTCAGCAACCGCACCTGAGTGCAAAACCATGCCGCCGATCAACTGCACGTCATAGTGTCGCATGCCGAGAAAACGTTTACCGCCTTCACGACAAACCGCGAACGCCTCGATCATGATGTCGTCGGTCGTCTCTCCTTTTTTGAGTCGCTGCTTGAACTCTTCAGTCTTCTCACGCAGTTGATCCTCACTGAATGCGGCATACGTCTCTTCGAGCGCATTGATGGCGTCGACTCTCGCCTGGAGCTTTTTCACAATCCGCGCGTTTGACGAACCAAACAAACCCGTAACGAGTTTGCCAAAGCCGTTGACCAATCCGGTAAAGAAGTCGGAGGTTACGTCCCAGAGATTTTCCAATGAAGGCATGGTGGTTTTCCGAAAATTGGGTCCTAGACCCTATATTTTATATCAGCCCTAAATTTAAGGCTCTATTGTTTTGTATTGTTAGCTGCGGTTATCGAAATGAGCCCGCTTCCGAGTTCGGCCCACGTCAATTTTAGGGCCTTGATCGGTCAATGAAATTTTGTCAGGTTCTTACTTAACTGTCCTGAAACTAGCTATCAAGCAAAATTCGGACCATGCCGGTTTCAAAAACAAAAATTCGATCGTTTTCGCGCAAAATCCGTGTAAAACTAGGTAAAAAGGCTCTTAGGAAATTTGTGCAAGCTAAACCTGTATTCTAAAAGCCTGCCTGCCATATCCACAGCCCTATCTGACACCTCAGCTTGGAAAAAATCAACGTTTTCTGGCTTTTTCGACGGGACAAGCGACTCGGTAACGAATTTCACTCGCCTTGGCGAAACGATGATTCTTACCTTACCGCTGTGGTTGTAATTTTTAGGGATGAGAGTTCCATTGAAGTCAGCCGAACTGTTCCTAGCATTCGTTTTAACGGGGTTTTGCTAGAACCTCAATTTACCATGTTGGCGAATCTCCCTACCGCACACCTTCGCAAACATCTGCCCAACCAAAGACACCCGTGAGAAAACAACCACACACGACCGACATCTCTGGAAAACTGATTTTGCTGGGTACCGGCACCAGCGTGGGGGTCCCTGCATTGGGTTGTGGATGCCGTGTTTGCACCAGCGAAAATCCAAAGAACCACCGCACTCGCTCAAGCGCAGTCTTTGGATTGCCTGAGGGAAATCTACTGGTCGATACGTCACCGGATCTTCGCACACAATTGCTCCGTGAAAAAATCGGAATCGTGCATTCGGTGATCTACACTCACGAACATAGTGACCACGTAATGGGCTTTGACGACCTGCGGCTGTTTCAGTTTTATCTAGGAACACCAGTTCCTGTTTACTGCCGACCGATTGTCGAAAAACGATTGCGGAAGGCATTCGACTACGCCTTCGACGACCAGCCGACGACTCACCAAGGCGCCACTCCATCGGTTGACCTTCACTCTATCGATCGCGACCCGATTGAAATCTTAGGCAAGACCGTAACACTAATTCCATTGAAACACGGACCACGATTTGACGTCTTGGGATTCCGAGTTGGCAATGTCGCTTACTGCACCGACGTGAGTGAGATTCCTGACGAAAGTTGGGACTTGCTACAAGGTCTGGACACGTTGGTCCTAGACGGGCTGCGATACGAACCGCACGCAACCCATCTATCGCTCGCCCAAGCCACCGAAATCTCCCAGCGTTTGGCTCCCCGGCAAACGTACTTCACTCACTGCGCTTGCAGAATGGATTACGACGAAGTCAACGCCGCCCTGCCTGATGGAATCGAACTGGGCTACGATGGTTTGCAGATTGATCTGGTTTAACTCAAGGTTGAAACGAAAAGGTTAAACCGATTTGACGTTGGCGGGTTGCATTACCTCAGCGGTGCCGAACGCACTGGCGTTGCCAGGTCAAGCAAGTAGCATTCCGTTAATGCCCGACGCTATCGCAACGGCTCACAGGCGTGACGGAAGTTCTCCGAACCGACGCACGAAAAATGCCCGAACAAACTGCCGCAGGCGTACGCGTTTTTCCCTCGCGTACGCCTGCGGCTGACGGTTAAACGATTTATCACTACTGGTCCACGTATACAAAGCGTTCTTGAAGCAGTTCGACTCCTCGCACTTCCTTCAGCCCACTGGCGTCCAGAGAATTCAGATTCTTCAGGCCGGTAAGCATCGACACATCATTGACTTGTGTGTTGGCCGCGTTGATTCGTGTCAGATACGACAACCCTGTCAGCGGCTGCAGGTTTTTAACTTTCGTGTTGCTGAACGAAAGATAGAGCATTCCGGTACAGGAGCTTAATGGCGAAAGGCTTTGAACGTTCGTGTTATCTACTTCCAGTGTTTGTAGATTGGAATGATCGGTAAGTGGTTCTAGGTCTTGAACCTGTGACTTCGCGATAAACAAACCTTTTAGTTTTTTAAGTCCACGAAGCGGACTGATATCGCCAATTGCTGTGTCTGCGGCAACCAAACTTTTTAGCTCCGACAACTGTTGAAGTGGACTGATGTCTTTGACGTTCGTCGAAGCGATATTCAGCGTCTGCAGCTTCGTCAGCCCAGACAATGGTTCTAGGCTACGTACCTTTGATCGCGAAACGTTTAACTTGGTTAGGTTCTTCAGGCCGGAGATCGGCTTCAGGTCAGAAAGGTCGGGGCAATTCGGTATTTGCAGAACAGTTAAGTTTTCCAGTTTGGAAAACGGCGCTAAGTCCTTGATCGGCAAGTTGTGACAAATAAACCTAGAAAGCGATCGAGCGGTTGCGATCTGCGAGATGTCAACTTTGGGAGTGCTAACCTGAACTTCGCGCAGTTGTTTTAAGGCCGCCAGCGACGGAATCACACCGTCGTCTCGAAAATCGATTAGATCTACGTTCACAATGCCATTTACCGGTTTGGTGAACTGAACGCGGGCTGGAATTTTATCCAGCATCGCGAGCGTCTCCTTCTCAACTTCGGCAATCTTTCGGTCTTCAACAATCTCCTCGGTCACCGGTTTTTCGACTGCAATCCCCAGTTCACTTAGGGCGTTGAAAGCTGCGGCTCGCACCGGATAGCGTTTTTCAGTTTTGAAAACGTTCCCTTCTCTTTGCGGGTAGGTTGAGACCCAATTGGGACGTGCATCGTCCAGCATCGACCGGATCAGCTTTTCGTTTTCTGGTGACCAGAAGCGAGCAAGAATCTTGATCGCCGACGCAGCTTGGACTCCTCTGCTGGGAAATTTTGAGTTCGGATCGTCGTCTTTCAAAATCTTCTGAGCAAGCTGCTCTGCCCGCCGATCAAACGGAATGGAAATATCTAGGAACTGCCCATACTGAAATGAAATGCTGTGAGGCGGTTTGTAGGTCGCGTTTTCTTTGATTGCCTGCTTGAGCTTTTCAACGTAAGCCGGTTTCTTCAGCGAAAATCGTTCCCCGCCGGACCAAAAGGCATACAAGTGATCAGCCGATGCGATTGGGAAGGAATGAGGATAGAGTTCGGCCACCAGTTTTCCGTGTGGCACAGATTTGTCGATCAGGAAAACGAACTCCGTCTTGTCTCGCTTGATTTTTTCCAGCGTGCCGATCTTTCTCCGATCGTATAGTTGTCGGAATGAGCGGGTTTGTGCCGGAGCGCCCTTAAGCGTCTGGCTGACGGCGACCGTGAACTCGTACTGCGGGTTGTAAGTGATGTGGGCTTGGTCGGCCGGAACCTGAAAGCTCTCGATGGTCCCGATGACGATTGAGCTGGACAGCAGACATCGCGATTCCAACGACATCGTTGTTTCTTTTACTGGCTGAGCCCACGAAACGGCTGGCAACAGGCACATCAAGGTTGCCAATGCGAAAAGGAAAGCCAACAAAATCCTAATTGATAAACGAAATGACATTGCCATCTTTCAGCTGAGTGAATTTAAAGGTTTGCGGGAGTGGTTTGAGGAAGTGAATCGAAGATTCAAAATCCATGA
>CAZKTR010000139.1:0-8059 GCA_964555525.1 uncultured Pirellulaceae bacterium | reverse complement strand
AAGATCACATGATCGCCAAGCCATTAACCGAAGCAGATTTATTGGATCCGAAGCTGCTGGTAAATCTGACGAAGAACATCAAGGACTCTTATAAATATGTTAATTTCTTGTGCGATGCACTTCTTTTGCCAAGCTAATCGATCATGACCAACGTTTTACCACCCCCCAATATTTTGCTTGAGCAAGGTGCTGTGATCTTGGTCAACAAACCTGGCGGTTTGTTGACTCAAGGCCCGCCCGGAATTGATAGCCTTGAACTTCGCGTTAAAAGCTTTCTGAAAGTGCGCGACGAGAAACCGGGAAAGGTTTACTTGGGAGTACCCCATCGTTTAGACCGCCCGGTATCGGGAGTGATGGTGGTCGTGAAAAATGTCCGGGCGGCCAATCGTATCAGTCAGCAGATCCGTGATCGCACGGTTACCAAAGTCTACTGGGCCGTTGTTGCCGGTGATGTTGAAACCGACAGCGGGCGATGGGAAAACTGGATGCGGAAAATCCCCGACCAAGCGAAATCGGAAATCGTGCCGGAGTCTCACGAAAAAGCCAAGCACGCGGTGTTAGATTTTGTGGTCAAAGAGCGTTTCGAAGTTGATGGCCAACGGATGACTTTGTTGGAAATCCAACTTCATACCGGGCGGACTCATCAAATTCGTTTGCAAGCCAGTTCGCGAAACCACCCGATCATTGGTGATACACTGTATGGATCGGAAATTGAGTTTGGCCCGCAAACGGACGATTTTCGCTGCCGCTGGATTGCGTTGCATGCGAAGTCTTTTGCCTTTGAGCATCCGATCGACCATGTGCCGCTCGAACAAACCGCGAATTTACCCGAGCACTGGTCGGTGTTCCCGTTTTACGAAGGTGGACCATGATTGATTTCAAAAATTGCTTCAACATCGTTGAAAAACATATCGAAGACCGGTACCAGATGCCCGTGATGATCTCAGATGTTCTGGATCCCAACACAGGTGACTTCGACGGCGTCACGATTAAGATCGACTATGACCAAGAACTAGATCTGGCGTTCTACATCTTGCTGCATCTGTTCGGACATAGCGTGCAATGGAACCTGAGCAAAAGGTACCGTGATCTTGGTCAGGATCAGTCGATTCCCAAACCTCCCGAAGTCATGGAGGAAATTTACCATTACGAACGTGATGCAACTCGATTCGCGTTAGCCCTTTGTCGTGAAGCGCAGCTACAGCCGATTGCGGAAATTGATCAATGGGTCAGCGATTGGTTTGCCGCCGACTACGCGTTCCTTGAACGGTTTTATACTACCGGAGAGCGATTGGATCCCCAAGAATTGTTCCAGGCAGGTGCAGGCGAATTGTTGACGCCGTTGGAGATTCCAGCGTTCACTCCGCAGCGCTGGACCAGTCGTTGGTCATTCTGAGAACCATCCGATCATTGGTGATACACTGTATGGATCTTGGCTCCGGAGGAGTCCGCGTCATTAGCTCAGGGCGGGAGCCCTGAGAAACACATGCCACGCAAACCAAACGCCCCGGAAGGGGTAGGCGTAAACCGCCGGCTTAGGCAAAATCAAACATTACGAATACCCCATCCGGGGCAAATAGTTTTGTGTATCCCGACTCTCAGGGCTTCCGCTCTGAGCTAATCACGTAAACCCCGCTGGGGTAATTAATGTAGCGACGTAAACTTCGCCCAAAGGAGCAAGCCATCAATAGCTACAACCTTTCTCGTCTTGCGATTGCTTTTATTTGGCTCTACCACGGTTTGGTCCCCAAGCTGATTTTTCAGCACGCGACCGAACTTGAATTGATCAATCAGGGACCAGTTCTCGGTTCGGCCGAACTAACGCTGATGTTGGCGGGGATTGCCGAAGTATTGATTGGAATCGGAGTTGTGATTTTTTGGAAGCAAGCCTGGCCGATCTACCTGTCATTGGTAGGTTTTGTCGCGTTGCTGATCGCTTCGGTTGTGATCTTGCCGGGACACGCGGTTCATGCGTTCAACCCAATCACGCTTACCGGTTCTGCGATCTTGTTTTGTTTGATTCAAATCAGTCTGCGAAGTGATCCAATAAGTGGAGCCAAATAGCTTGGCAAGCGTAAGAATCGATACAGTCCTGTTTGCTTGCAACGTTCTTGCTTTTTGATCACCCAATAGCACTGGAGATATCGGCAAAGAGAGTTGACGTATTCTAGATTTCTTAGGATTCAGAAACGTTATAAAAAAGGGAATAAATGGAAATTCTAAGAGTCGCATTCTTCGGGCTGATTCTATTGGTGATTTCATGTGTTGTACTTGATATTCGAAAAAAGTTTAGGCAAGACTCCAAAGATCCCAAAGAACCCATGGATCCAAATCCAACCAAAGCGAACGCGCCGCTCGAAATTTCCCGCGAAAGGATTGAGCTGATCCGATATCGCGTCGACGAAACAAAGACATTCGGCATATTGACGATGTTGTTATTTATCTTGGCGCCAGTGACAATATTCTTCTTGCCGTGTGCAGAAGTCGTGTCAGTTCTTGTTGCCTTGGTGCTTCTGATATCATTCTTCTTTATGTACAAGTGCTTTCTGCTTGCGATGGCAAACCCCAACACCTCTGCCCCGATGCTGTTGTTCTTTGCAATCTTCCTTCCGCTTTTTGGTCTGCTGCTTGCAGCCAACACATACTTTAACAGTCGAAGTCTCCTAGCAACGGCGAGCAAGAACGCTCCTGCAACTTCCTGATTTGAAGGCTGATCAAAACAATCTATCAGCCTGCACTCAATTGCCTCAAAACCTCGAATCCTGCGATCCCTACCGTGGTCGCTAGGTTCAAACTGCGAACCTTGTCTGTTGTGGGGACTCTTAACAATCGGTCTTGATTGGCGGTCATTAAGTTCTCCGGAAGCCCGGCCGTTTCTCGGCCAAAAACCAGCGTATCGCCAGGCTGATATTTGACGTTCGCAAACCCTTGCGTCGCAAACCGAGAAAAATACCACATCCGCGTTTCTGGCAGTCGTTCAAGTAGATCGTCCCAGTGGTCAGCGACTTCCCAGTTCAAATGCTGCCAGTAGTCCAAGCCCGCTCGACGCAACGTTTTTTCGTCGATTCGAAACCCCAGCGGACGCACCAACCATAGTTTGGCTCCCAATGCCACCGCCGTTCGACCAACAGCACCCGTATTACCCGGAATCTCCGGTTGGTACAGCACGATGTTTAAAAAAGGCACCTGACTGGGCTGAATCAGCAAGTCGGCACCGATTTGAGGGATAGAGTTAGGGTGTTGGTTTTCCGGATGCATTAGAAGTGAGTGTTAAACTTTTTTAAAAACGCCAAAAAAACGGCAAAAGATTCATTATGGGATAACGAAACCTAGCGAGATCAAAAACAATATGGCTCAGCCGATATGTCTCGAGATTTGAACTGTGCTACAAGCACGGGCCAAAGCCTTCTCAGGCAAGATTCTGGTTGCCTAAGTTAGCTCAATTCGGTTTTTAGAACCATGATACAAAGATCGCTAACTAGGAAAAAATTGTTTTGGTAATCTCAAATTCGCTGATAATCATTGGGCCAACTGCCCAATGTAACCGGCTCCCAAATCCCTGAGGGATGAATCCCTTAGTGATAAATCACTGAGCGATCCAATCGCCCCACGAAGCCTGGAGTTCCTGAGATGGAAAATAATCAAGTAAACATTCAACGTAATCCAACGCGATCTGTCAAAATTGGCTCGATCGAAATTGGCGCTGGAAACCGTATCGCTGTCCAGTCCATGACGGCGACCAAAACCAACGACATCGACGCCACCGTTGAACTGGTCAACTTAATGTACGATGCCGGCGCTGACGTCGTGCGGATCGCGGTCGACAACAAAAAAGAAGCCGCCGCGCTGGCCGAAATTCGCAAGCAAACCAAAGCGAACTTGTCGGTTGATTTGCAAGAGAATTATCGGATGGCCGAAATCGTGGCCCCGCACGTAGACAAGCTTCGTTACAACCCAGGTCATTTGTACCACCACGAAACCTCAAAACCTTGGCAACAAAAAGTCGACTACTTGGCCGGCATTGCCAAAGACAATGATTGTGCGATGCGCGTTGGCGTCAACTGTGGATCGGTGGACCCCGCCAAAAAAGAAAAATACAGCGACGACGACTCGATCACTCCGATGCTCGAAAGTGCCCTCGAACACTGTGAGTACTTGGACTCGATCGGCTTTCACCGGTTTTGCGTATCGCTAAAAGATTCCGACCCTAGCAAGGTCATCGAAGTCAACCAACGCTTCGCCGAAAGTAGGCCCGATGTGCCATTGCATTTGGGCGTCACCGAAGCCGGCATTCCTCCCGAAGGCGTGATCAAAACTCGAATCGCTTTTGAACAGTTGATCGGCAAAGGAATCGGCGACACGGTTCGCGTTTCGTTGACCGTGCCGAATGTTCGCAAGGGCGAAGAGATCCAAGCGGGGCGTTCGATCATTGATGACATCTACGCTGGCCGTGTTCGGAGTGTCGTTAACTTTGACACGAAGGCGTTGAATATTATTAGTTGCCCCAGTTGCTCGCGGGTTGAAAACGAAGCGTTTGTTGATTTGGCGGTCAAAGTCAAAGAAATGACCCAGTACGCCAAGGATCACGCGATTACGATCGCGGTGATGGGATGCCGTGTCAACGGTCCGGGGGAAACGGACGACGCGGATCTTGGTTTATGGTGCGGCCCCAAGGTAGTCAACCTCAAGAAAGGCCCCGAGCCGCTGGGGGCTTTTCCGTATGACGAGATTTTACCCAAACTTAAAGACGAACTCGATAAATTGATTGCCACCAAGTAGCCATGATTAATACGCTTTACCTTCCTGAACTTCGCGAGATGCTGGCCGAAAATGATTCGGTCGGTTTGCGCGATTTTTGTGAAGCGTTGAATCCGGTACGAGCGGCCGAGTTTATGTCAGGGCTCGATAGCGCCGAGACTTGGCAAGTGATCCAGCAAACGGATCTTGAATCACGAGCGGATATCTTTTTGTATCTGGACGGTGACAAAATAACCGAGATTTTAGAGACTTGCCCGGTTGAAGAAGTTGCCGATCTGGTCGCGGTTCTGCCATCGGACGATCGAGTCGATTTGCTTCAGAACATTGATAAGACACGGTTAAAGAAGGTGTTGTCGATCATCCCGATCGAAGAACGACGTGACTTCCAACGGCTCAGCCAATATCCCGAAGAAACCGCCGGCGCGGTGATGACCACCGAGATCGCTCGGTTGACCGAGGACTTGACCACCCACGAAGCACTCAACGAGATCGCTCGTCAGATCGAAGAATACGAGACGATCTACTATCTGTACGTTGTCGACGCTGAGGATCGACTGCGCGGAATTGTTTCGGCACGGCAGTTGCTTGCCGGTATGCGCCAACCGGATACTCGGTTGCACGACATCATGGAATCGGATCTCGTGCTGGCTCACGTGGACGAAGACCAAGAAGACGTTGCGAATAAGGTTGCCAAAATGGACTTGTTGGCAATTCCAGTCGTCGACAGTCAGCATAAACTACTGGGCATCATCACCCACGATGACGTGATTGACGTCGTCCGCGAAGAAGCCACCGAAGATGCTCACCGAATCGGTGCGGTTGATCCGCTAGACGAATCGTATTTGCGAACGTCGTTGTTAACGCTTAGTTGGAAGCGTGGTATTTGGCTGTCGTTATTGTTTTTCTTTGCGTTGATAACCACGTTCGCTTTGGACAACTATGAAAACGTAATGGACAAATGGAAGTGGTTGATGGCTTTCATTCCGTTAGTCATTAGTAGCGGCGGCAATTCGGGAAGTCAAAGTGCAACCTTGATCATTACCGCGTTATCTCGAAAGCACGTCGCAGTCAGTGACTTGGCCAAGATCGTTGTCCGCGAGCTTTCGGTCGGCTTGTTGTTGGGCGGAGCGCTGGCGGCGTTGGGCTTCCTCGCATCGTTGTTCATCATACCGGCAGGTTTGGCGGCGAGTGCGTTTTTTATTATTCCGTTGACGTTGTTGGCGGTCGTGGTCTGCGGCACGTTGATTGGGTCTGTCTTACCGATCGCATTTGAAAGCATTGGCTGGGACCCTGCGATCATGAGTACTCCGTTGGTCGCCGGTATCGTCGATATCATCGGTATCGTGATCTACGTCAATTTGGCGATCTTGCTGGGTTGATGCAAAGACCCGCTGGAAAAGGTGGCGACAGTTGCCTCCACCTGTCCGAGCGTCGATTCGATTTAGACCGAGAGCCTGCGGTTTAATGACAAGACTAGCCAAGGCAAGCACTGATCCGGATGCTGGTTTCCGATATGACTCCGCCAAGAACCTGTCAACATTTTCTTTACCATCCACGTCTTCGCCGCCAAAAAAGTATCTCACAGTGGCGGTAACAGGTGCTCCTTGGCCAAACGGAAGTATCGCCTCTGCCAGTTCCCACCGAACATCCCCGTAGCCTACGGGTATGCGAGGGGAAGTTCTCGTTACCAATTAAGTCTCACCAAACTCGACTAAATCATCGTCTCACCGCACTTCGCCTCTTAAACCATTACGGCATGAGACCAGTATGAAATCGATTTCATAAATGGCTTGTCGCCAGTTCAGCGGACGCACGTTTCGAAAAACTTTTAAAATCCCACAATCAATTTCAGAAAAGTACAAATAATTGTTGGTTTACCAACGAAGTACTCTCTTGTCAGTTTAAAAGTCGATTCGCTGTGAGAAATATTCCCCGTTAGATTGTTGTCCAAGGGCAAGTGGACGCAGCTAGAGTTAAGGTCTCAGCCCAACAGAATGATTGAAAAAAACAAAAAGAATGTCACTATCTCTGACATCGCCCACCTCGCCAACGTCTCCAAAAGTACGGTCTCTCGTGTCATCAACGGCACGACCAAAGTGAATCCGGAAAAAAAGGACGCGGTTCTGGCTGCAATGAAGCAGACGAGCTTCGAGCCTAACGTGTTTGCCCAAGGTTTGGCCAGCGGAAGCTCAAGAACCATCGGCGTCCTGACCCAAAACATTGGTAGCCCTATTTATGATGCGATTTCCCAAGGTGTGCTCAAAAGCCTCACTCAATCGACATATTCGCCTATTTTTGCTGATGGTCAATGGAAACCAGACGTAGGTTACGCGGCAGTTGAGACTCTGATTGGGCGTAAAGTTGATGGCTTGATCGTGATTGGTTCGATTCTTTCCTTAGACGAACTCAACCGAGTCAATTCGATTGTGCCAACCATTGTAGTAGGTCGTGAAGTTGAAGGCTGGGGAAAGCAATGCTTGTTCATCGATAACGAACAATCGGGCTACGATGCGACCAAACACTTGATCAATCTCGGGCACCGCCGGATCGCCCACATCACTGGTATTAAAGGCCATCAAGACTCGGTTCGCCGCATGGCTGGTTACCGACGAGCCCTCACTGAAGCGGGGATCGAGGTTGATGAAGGTTTGATTATCGAAGGACACTTCGATGGCAATTCGGGCGCGATAGCGATCCAAAATTTGATCAATAGTGGCAAGGAATTTTCCGCGATCTTCTCGTCCAACGACATGATGGCCTATGGCGCCAAATTGGCTCTTTTTCGGCTGGGCTTGCGAGTTCCGGAAGACGTTTCAATCATCGGCTTCGATGATCAAGCTGAATCGGCTTTCGTGACACCGCCACTGACCACTGTACGGCAACCAGCACGAGAACTCGGTCAAGCCGCCGCCGATACCTTGCTAAAGCTCATTGAAGGCGTCGAGTACGAGCTGCCTAGCCTGTCTACCGAAATCGTGGTTCGCGAGTCAACGAGAGGTCCGGAAATAGCAGGTATTCGAGAGAGAGCGGCCATTGAGTCTACAAATCCAACGATTTGATTAATTCAATGGTCTCGCGACGTTTTTTCAAACGCGCCTCACGACGAACCTTCTCGCCATCGAGCAAACGTTTTTCTAAATCAGACTCAGGAACTACCAATGGTACTTCGCATGGCTTGCCATCGTTACCAAGTGCTACGAACGTAGAAAACGAAACAGCAGCCAACTCAAATTTGTTCAATTTTAAGTTTTCCGTTGTGATGCTCAGGAAGACTTCCATTGAACTACGGCCTACCGAACAG
>CAZKTR010000138.1:0-8070 GCA_964555525.1 uncultured Pirellulaceae bacterium | reverse complement strand
GCATGCCAAGTTCTTCGGCCGTTTCCATTGGCGGCCGCTTGTAGTCGAGATTGATTGCGATGCGTTCGCCGGTTTTAACGCCTTGTGAAACAACGGTGAATTTTTGATTGCGTTTTTGGTATGCCGTTTTAAAACTGCCTTCTTGTCGTTGGCGTCGTTCGCGGTAGTCCAAGCCAGCCAGCTGTTTTAGCGATGCCAGCATGAAGTCGCCGTCTTCGCGTTCGAAGGTCGGGCCGGGCTGCCAGATGCCGTCAATTTGGAATCGGATGCTGACTTTCTGAACCGTAAAGTCAAGCACAGTGACGGTCGAGTCGCGGGCGATGATGTCGACACAGAAGTGGGCCATCGGTAGGAACCCAGGTGAGGGCTCTACCAGTTCTAAAATCTCTTCCCGCTGTTCGGGCGTATCGCCGGCGGCAGTGAATTCGATTGGAGGCAAATTGTCGTCGTCGTCATACGCCATGGCGGTTGTGTCAAAAGTGAATTGAGTTGTGTTGTTACGGTTCGGACTAGGATTGCTTTTTCGGCGGGTTGAATACTCGTTGGACTTCTGCCAGCGAAGTCACGCCCAGTAAAACAAGTTTGTACGCTTGGTTGGCCAGTGGTGTTTTGCCGAGCTTCACTGCTGCGGCTTCGATGGCTGCGGCTTGCGGTTGTTTGCGAATGAAGGCTCTGAGTTGTTCGTTCAGTTCCAAGGTTTCGAAAGCGGCAACGCGACCGATGTAGCCAATGCCACCGCAAGTCGGGCAGGGCGGAAATTCGATGGGTTGGCCTTTTTCGTCGACTCGTTGTTCAGGTGGAGGGAGCTTGTACTGATTAAATAACGTTCCTTGTTTTTTCGGGTTGCCACCGAGCTTCTGAATCATCTTTGGGTTGACGCGAACTTCGATTCGGCAATCGCTACAGAGTCGGCGTAAGAGGCGTTGGCCGGTGACTGTTTTCGCGGCCGTCAAAAACGCGTTGCGGTCTTTTGCTTGGGCATAGATTCGCAAAAACGCCTCGGCCGCAGTCGTCGCTTGGGAGCGGATGATGACCGATCGCTCTTCTTCGTTGGCTTGTTGGACCAACAAATCCATCGTTTCAGAATCCGCCACCGTCGGCGCGATGATGGCGTCGGGTTGGGATAGTAGTGTCTTTTTCAGGGAATCATACGACGACTCGCCAGCGGCCGAGTTGTACGGTTTAGGCACGATGTTTTCGATGTCGGTCTCGGTTTCGTCCGAGTCATAAAAGCCAATGCAATCGCGTGTTAGGCGGTCCGAAGAAAAAATCGCACCTTGCCATGAAGTAGTCAGCCCATGACCTGCAGGAGCCGAAATGATGCTAAGACCTGGTGTGTTGAGTGACTCGCAAACCTTTTGCACCATGTCTGGGAACATGCCGAGTTCTTCCAGCTTCAGGATGTCTTTTTTGGCTTGGGCGAAGTTGATGAAAACTCGCTCGCCAGTGGGCACGCCTTGGGTACGGATGTCGAGTTTTGATTTTCCGAACTCAGACTTTATTTCAAACGAACCACTCTGTTGGTTGCGACGATCCGCTGGATTCAGGCCCGCCAAATCTTTTAGGCTGGTCACCACGCCGTCGGACATTTCGCGTTCCATTGGCGGTGAAGGGTGCCAAACGCCGTCGACCAATATTCGCAAACGGGCTCCATCGCGACCGCAGTCCATCATCAATTGTTCGGTGCGTTTAAACTGAGCGTCAAAGATCATGTTTTTGAGCGTCGGAAATTCAGGGCTCTGTCGTCCACGGATCAGCCGAGCCTGTTTTTCGTTGGCATCTGCTCCGCCAGTGGAGAACGAGATCTCGGCCCCTTCGTCTTGAGGAAGCTCTTCGACAGCATATTCGTCGTTAGAGCTGTTTTGAATTGCTCGAGCCACGGAATCGTCGCTGAGGACTCGACTACGGCGAATGAAGGAGTAGGTGATCGGCGGAGCCAGAGCGGCCAAAACAAAGAATGGGAACCCTGCCCAGAAGATCGGAATCAATAGCACCGCTAAGAGCCCGATCAAAAAGCTACCGACCAAAATCGGATTCCAAATCTCCGGTTCTAGTTGGAGTTTGTTCCCAAATTCCATTGTGTCGCGGTTGATCGAATCGACGTACCGGACCCATGGTATAAAGAACAGGACGATCAAGCCAATCTTGAGGTAGGACAGACTACCGGCGGTTGGTTTGAAAGCCGCTTCTTCCTCTTCTTCTTCTTCTTCTTCTTCTTCGGTTCCTTCTTCTTCCTCGCCCGATTCGTCCGGGTTGTCTTCGTCGGCATCACCGCCCTCTGCATCACCGCCGTCTACATCGCCACCATCTACATCATCATCTTGCAGAAGCGTCGAAGCGGGGGTGGCAACCGGGGTTGCAGCGGCAGTGGAGTTGGTCAGTGAGCTGCTGAGCCATAGCAAGCAAAGTATCGCTACGCATAGCATCCAAGTGTAACGTCGAACCATTCTTAGATAATTCCTGGTTGTGACACGTTGATTCCCTTGAGCTTCATCTTGAGCTCTTCTTTGTTCGGCGCAACTTGGAAAGCAGTTGGTCGGTCGATCAAACCATCGTCGATCAACTGTTTCAACGAAGCCGTGAAATCTTGCATGCCTTCCTCTTCACCGATACGAATCGCATCGGACAAGTTATGGTCACGCTCTTCCAAGATCAATTTCTTAACCGTTGGATTGAACGTCATGATCTCGCACGTTGGGACTCGGCCCACATCCGGGCGGACCGACTTAAGTAGTTTTTGAGCGACGATGGCTTTCATGTTCATGGCGATCGCTCCTCGGATTGCACCGTGCATTTCTTCGGGGAACAAGTCCAAAATACGACCGATGGTCGATGGAGCAGTCGAAGCGTGAATCGTGCCAAACACCAAGTGACCGGTTTCCGCGGCATGGATCGCCGTCATAAAGGTCTCTTCGTCGCGAAGCTCACCGACCAGAATGATATCAGGGTCTTCACGAACCGCATGCTTCATGCCCACGCCAAAGTCGACCACGTCGATGCCGACTTCACGTTGGTTGATCAAACACTTGTCGTCAGTGAAAACAAATTCGATCGGATCTTCGAGTGTCAAAATGTGTTTTGAGTAGATGCTGTTGATGTAGTTCAACATCGACGCGATCGTGGTACTCTTACCCGAACCGGTAACCCCGGCCAATAAGATCATGCCCTGTTCGAAGTGGCACAAAGGTTCCATCGCCTCTGGCAAGTACAAACCTTTGAAGTTAGGGATGTGGTTGTTCACTCGGCGAGCAACCAAACCGATCTTGCCAAGCTGCTGGAGCATGTTCACGCGGAAACGCCAATCCACTCCGTCGACGTCAACGACGTACGCAAAGTCGGAACCGCCTTCTTCGTCGAAGATATCTCGCGTTCGCTCGTTCATCATCGGAAACAGCAGGCGAGCCATTTCTTCGATCTCGATGGGATCGCGTTTGAGTTCTTTGAGTGTTCCGTTGACACGGCAGATCGGTGGTTTGCCGACTTTCATGTGCAAGTCGGAGCCGCCCAGTCGCACCAACGCGCGAAAGTATTTATCGACGGGTTTCTCTTCTTTTTTTTCCACGAAGCGACTGACCATGCGTTCGATCGCTTCTTCGTCTCGCTCGGCCATCGTCTTTTTGGAGGCGTCTGCGGAACTAGCGGGCTTCGGATCTGGTTTTTTAGTAGGTTTTGACATAGCAGTTTACAATAATTGACGAACGTGGTTTGGAGTTGGATTCGGCCCCAAGAAGGTCAAAATTTGAGCTTCAACGGCATTTATAGACGACATTCGCCCAAAGAACGCCATAAACGTAGGGTCAGCCGCGAAATTATAGTGCCTTGAAGGGTAGTTTGCCTAGTTTTGTGATTGGCTAAACCGATCGAAATCCGTTTCCCTTCGCTGACGAGCGCTTTAGCCGACCAATGATCACCTGTTCGGATTTAATTCAGCGGAAAAAAACATAACCGAACCAAACCCGCAACCGATCGGATTTTCGAAAACGTGGTTTGCGATTACAATTCGCGGCTTAAATTTGCGTTTGAAACACGAGTTAACTGCGCAAAACCAATCCAAACTTTGCCTCCAGCGAAAACGCCAGCTATCCGCTATGCCACAAAAATCAAAAATTATTTACACGTTGACTGACGAAGCACCCGCCTTGGCGACGCAATCGCTGTTGCCGATTGTCAAAGCTTTTGCCGCAGCCTGCGAAGTTGAAATCGAAACCAGCGATATTTCGCTGGCTGGTCGAGTCATCGCTAATTTTCCAGAGAATTTGACCGACGATCAAAAAATCGAAGACGAACTTGCCAAACTCGGCGAGCTGGCCAAGCGTCCGGAGGCAAATATCATCAAGCTACCCAACATTAGCGCTTCGGTTCCCCAGCTGGTCGCCGCGATTGAAGAATTACAAGCCGCCGGTTACAAGGTTCCGGATTTCCCGACCGATCCTCAAACCGATGATGAAAAGGCGCTCCGAGCCCGCTTCGCAAAAGTGCTCGGCAGTGCCGTTAACCCAGTCTTGCGAGAAGGCAACTCCGATCGCCGAGCACCCAAGGCGGTTAAGCAATACGCGAAGAAGAACCCTCATTCGATGGGCCCTTGGTCTGCCGATACCAAGAGCCATGTTGCTACCATGGGCAGCCACGATTTCCGTTCAAACGAGAAATCCGTGACGATTGAGAAGGCTGGCAGTCTTAAAATTGAATTGATCGACGGCGACGGCACAACGCACTTGCTTAAAGACAGTGTCCCGGTGCTTGCTGGTGAAGTCGTTGACGGAACGTTTATGTCGGTTGCCAAGCTGCGAGAATTTTTAGCGGCTGAAATTGCCGATGCAAAAGACAAAGGGATTCTGTTTTCGTTGCATATGAAAGCGACGATGATGAAAGTCTCGGATCCGATTATTTTTGGCCATGCGGTTAAGGTTTTCTTTGCTGACGTGTTCGAAAAGCACGCGGCTGCTTTGGAAGAAGCCTGCGTAAATGTCAACAACGGCTTGGGCAACTTGTTGTCGGAGATTGAATCCTTGCCGGCCGAAACCAAGGCTGCGATTGAGGCCGATGTACAAGCTGCTTACGACAATGGCCCGGCTTTGGCCATGGTCAACTCGGACAAAGGCATCACTAATTTGCATGTGCCCTCGGACGTGATCATTGACGCTTCGATGCCGGCGATGATTCGTACTTCGGGGCAGATGTGGAATTCTGACGGGAAATCACAAGACACCAAGGCTGTCATTCCCGACAGCAGTTATGCGGGTTTGTACCAAGAAACGATCGACTTTTGTCGTACCAACGGTGCCTTTGACCCAACCACGATGGGCACGGTTCCCAACGTCGGTTTGATGGCTCAGAAGGCCGAAGAGTACGGTTCACACGACAAAACGTTTGAGTTGCCAGCTGCAGGAACGGTTCGTGTTAGCGACGATTCCGGTGCCGTTGTGATGGAATTCGCAGTTGAAGCGGGTGACATCTGGCGGATGTGCCAAGTCAAAGACGCTCCAATTCGCGACTGGGTCAAACTGGCGGTAACGCGTGCTCGCGCAACGGGCTGGCCAGCGGTATTCTGGCTGGATGAAAACCGAGCTCACGACGCACAGTTGATCACCAAAGTCAATCAATATTTGGGCGATCACGATACCGATGGCTTGCAAATTGAAATCATGTCACCGGTGGAAGCAACCAAGTTTACCTTGGCGCGTTGCAAGGCTGGCCAGGACACAATTTCGGTTACCGGAAACGTGTTGCGAGATTACTTGACCGATTTGTTCCCGATTTTAGAACTTGGTACCAGTGCAAAAATGCTTTCGATCGTTCCGTTGATGAACGGCGGCGGGTTATTTGAAACCGGAGCTGGCGGATCAGCACCAAAGCACGTGCAGCAGTTCAATCAAGAAAATCACTTGCGTTGGGATTCGTTGGGCGAGTTCTTGGCGTTGGCGGTTTCGTTGGAGCACCTTTCAGATGTCAACGAAAATCCAAAAGCCAAGTTGCTTGGTGAGGCTCTCGATGCTGCTACTGAAAAGCTGTTAGACGCAGGTAAGTCGCCATCACGTAAGGTGAAGGAGCTAGACAACCGCGGTAGCCATTTCTACTTGGCCATGTATTGGGCTCGAGAATTGGCTGGTTCATCAGATGCTGATCTGGCAGCCAAGTTTGCTCCGCTGGCCGACCAGCTGGAAGCCAACGAAGCCAAAATTGTCGACGAGTTGAACGCGGTTCAAGGCGTAGCAGTGGACATAGGCGGCTATTATATGCCAACTTTCAGTAAAGCTGCTGCGGCAATGCGACCCAGTGAGACCCTCAACAGCCTGCTCTTAGCCTTGCAGTCTTAGGAGTGATCGTTTTGCCTTTAGCCACTTAAAGTAAGTCCGATCAGAACTAGGCCGGTAATAATCGGAATTGCCGGAAGGCTTTTTTGTGATTAGTAGTTGCCAGTATTCGATGTCGCCTGCACCATTGTTTCCTCCATTTGCAGTATCTGGTTAAGTCAGAAGAAACCAGAAATTAAGGAGAATTGTCATGAGCTTAAAAAGCTATACGAGATTTTTCCATGCATGATAATGAGCGTATCATCAGCATGAGAAGTTAAAAATATTGGCCGTTTTGAAACGGTCAAATTTCCCAATGAAAATACACTTCAGTGCCGCATTTGGGCTGCTTGGTGCGGCATATGTGTTGTTGTAAGTTTTTTGCTACATTTTAGGAGAATATGGTTTTAATCGACTACCCGATTTGTTAGTATTTGTCTCGCTAATTCAATTTTGGGTGGGGATGGCCCTCTTAATCGGTATTGGCGATCTGCTTGTCGATCTTTATTTGTAGTTAATGCTTGCAAGACGTAAACGGCGAATTATAGTGTGGCAGATGGGATCTATAACTAAACTGGTTGTGGATAGATAATTTTACCATTCAACCTAAACAATAAATCACCCCGAGTTTTTCAATTTTAAAGGAATCACCGATGCTAAAAAGATTTTTATTTTCTGTTCTCGCGTTGGGCGTATGCTCGACAGGCCTCTTTGCTCAGGACGTTTTTGTAACGTTTGGCACCGGCACAGATGTAGGTATGACCGCTACTACACAGGATGTTTCTGAGGGCTCTGGCACTGGATTTGTTTTTGTGCGAAATGGGTTCAATTTTGACGGTGTTGAAGTCGATTTGGTGTCTACGAATAATTCGGTAGCACAGATTACTTCTGGTAGCCTTAATAACGCATCATTCACTCCTCCATTTACAGCTACAATTTTCAACAACGCTGCAGTGGACCTCAACTCCAACGGCGTGCTAGACTCTTTCACCGATGCAGATGGTGTCTTTATCCAAGAGGTGGGAGACATCAATTCTATCCCTGGTGTTGTTGATGCTTCAGGTTTGATTACTTTCCAAGCTCAGAGCATTAACCAACAAGGTCTTGAAAGTGGTTTTGCTGCTTTCAATACAGCCTTCGATGCCGATGCTGACGCTTTCTTGCTTGCTACATTTGAGTACGATCTCGTTGCACCTGGTACAACTTCGTTTGCATTGCAAACAACTGACGATGAGACTTTTGCTGGCCCTACTGGATTTTTGACAATTCCAGAAGGTGTTGAACTTAGTCCAGTATTCGGTGGTCCTGCAGCATTGACCGTAACTGGTGTTCCTGAGCCATCATCGGCTGTCTTGTTGGCATTGGGTATTGCGGGCTTCGCTACTCGTCGCCGACGCTAGAGATTTTGAAGCCAAGCTTAATTTTGGCTCAAGAAAATCAAATATAAGCCGTGCTCTCCTGAGCACGGCTTTTTTTGTGTAGTAAAAGAGGGTTCATACAACTGAAAAGCCCAGCAGGGGCGATATGTATTTCAAATGTGGATAAAGCCCAGAGAAATCCCATGCCGCCGCCACTACCGTGTCTTAAAAAACCGAAACGGAATGCCATTGGCCGATGATAGGCCTCGCCACAGCTGGCCTTTCTCTCGACTGCTCATAACCACAGGTTTACGCCCGTGGCTACAATCTGCCGCTCCATTTGGGTTAAAGCGAGTGCCATTAGCCTGCCGGCCAGATCTCGTTATTGCTGATCTGACTGACCCCGCTTTGGGAAATCA
>CAZKTR010000137.1:0-8073 GCA_964555525.1 uncultured Pirellulaceae bacterium | reverse complement strand
TGGTAAAAAACCGAAACATCGAATGACCTTGACTTTGAGAGGTAATGGGTGCGTGGCAAAAATTATTCTGTGCCCTAAGGTAGCGGATTGAGATGTAACGTTCGCAATTCCATCAAATCCCCGTCGGGAACGCCGTCTGCTTGGAGCTTGATCGTGTGGATACCTGCGGGGAGGTTGATCGTACCGAGATCATGCTTAATGAAGTCCGTGCCATTCGTTTTTGCGGTGGCCGAAATTTTTTCCGTACCCGTTGCAACAATGAACTTGTTTGAATTCTTGCGAGGTTTGTATTCCGCAATGACTTTAAATTTACCGGGGGCCGAAAGATACACCGGCCATGTCATTGCTTGGCCATCACGCGTCCAAGCTGAAACACCGTTTCGAAGCGCTTTACCGTCTCCATACCGAAACCTACCGCCAGCTGCGATCCCATCGAAAGCACGTAGGTGGTTGTTGGTTGTGGTTGAAATGGGACGATTGGAATCGACGTTTTCTGCGTCATCCACCTCGACAACAACCACACTGCTGGCTAAATCTGGAGCCTCGGCGGGAACTTTAAATTGTACCGTCATCTTGTCAGTGCGTTCATGGCTTAACGCCGTTTCGTTTTTATCAGAAAGCAAATACGCTTTATTGACGGTGCCTAAGAAACCACCCAATTCGAGAGTTCCGTCGGCAGGCCAGTTGAAGACATGTAGATAAAATGTGTTCTTCTTGCGAGTGGACTCGCCCCAAACCTGTACGGGCAAGGTGGTGCCAACGGTGCCGCGAATACTGGTTTCATTAACATCCATCCAGGCACCAATGCCCTTGAGAATCTCAACATCGGGAGCGTCAATTTCTCCGTCTCCTTTGGGCCCGATATTCAGCAGCATGTTGCCTCCTCGGGCCGCCGCTTTTGCCATCACGCGGACGAGAAATTCAGGTGTTTTGTGGCTGTGGTCTGACTTGCTGTAACCATACGATTCGTTGGTTGTCGGGATGGTTTCCCAATCACCTTCTCTCGCTCGAAAATCAACGGCGCGATCACCGGTGCTCGCGTAGTCACCGAAATGGCCCGCCGAGCCCTTATATCCTTGCACGACTCGACTGTTGACGACGATGTTAGGTTTAGCAGTACGAACCGCTTTCAAGATACGAAGGTTTTCTTCGGGAGGTAGTTTGTGGGGTGTGTCAAACCAGAAGATGTCGGGATCGTACTTGGTGATCAATTCCAAAACTTGCGGTAAGGATTTTCCGTCGACGTACTTGCGGATGCGAGGAGTCATTTCGGGGTGGACGTCGAACCAGTTGCGTCCGCCGTGCAAATGTTTATCGCCGCCGGGATTTTCATAATCCCAATCGTTACCGGGGCCATCCGGTTCGCCCCAGTCAAATGCGTGGGAATAGTAAAACCCAAACTTCAGCCCGTGTTTATCGCAAGCAGCTTTTAGGTCTACCATTGGATCACGTCCATAAGGGCTCATTTTGACAATGCTAAAATCGCTAACGTCGGAGTCGTATACGGCAAAACCATCGTGGTGTTTGGCGGTAATGATGACATATCGCATGCCTGCTTTTTTAATGAGCTGCACCCACTGGTCGGCGTCGAATTTGGTTGGATTGAATTTGCCCGCAACTTCTCGTCGATATTCTTCGCACGGAATTTTAGCCTTGCGCTGAATGTGTTCTCCGTAGCCTTCGTACTGTTTGCCTTTCCACTCGCCTCCGAGCAAGGACGCGTCGTTCCAGTGAATGAAGCAGCCAAACCTCGCTTCACGCCACCATCCCAGACGTTGATCAACCGTTTTTTTCGCATCGCGTGACCATTGCAGGTCTGGACTGCCCGGGGCGAGGTCCATTTGCAGGCGTGGTTCGGGCGGAATGATCGGCTTGTGTTCGGTTTGTTGGCACGCCTTTGCCGTGTTGGCACAATGAAGGAAAACGATTGTCGTCACAATGTAAGCGATGGTGGCGACGGTTAGTTTGAGATTGCTTTTCATTGGTTTGATTTTTTGTTTGTGGTTTTTGGGCTTTTCCGGTTCGAAGTATTTGAACAAAAATGTTCGATCGAAGCGAGGACAGGTTTAAGAGGTGGGGCAAGTCAGTGCAATCTGGGATTCAGCAGACGTGCTCTCGCTGATAGGATGAGGGAAATAGTCTTATTTATTACTTGGGAGAAGTGAAATGTCAGTTGTATTCGCCGTTACGTTTAAAGCAAAAGACGACACTTATGATCAGTTACACGCAACGTTGACAGCCATCCTTCCCGATACGGCCAGTTATAAAGGTGCCGAACTCATATCATGTTCCGCCGATCCCGTCGATAAAACGTTTTATATTCACGAAGTGTGGGATTCGGTAGAGAGCCAGCAAGCTTACTTGGCCTGGCGACAGGAACGGGGCGATGTCGACAAACTGGTTGCCATGTTGCGAGACGCGCCGAGCTTTGAACAGCGTGAACACCTGACTTTTTAGCTCGCCAGCGACTTGCTGATACGGAAGCCCTGAGAAGCTGCGGTCACGCCAGTGAGCCGTTCGCGCTAGCGTCGGGCATTAACAGAATGCCGCTTGACCTAGCAGCCCGCGGCCCAAAACCTGACGCAACGCCCGACGCTAGCGCGTTCGGCTCACAGGGACGGAGCGTAAATGCTCCCAAGGAATTGCGTTTCCGCCTTTAAAATTACTACAGGCTTAACCAGCCACTAAATTCATGGAAGAGCTGAAAAATAAAAATGGTCGCGAACCTATTGGTGCCATTGCCGTCTATTACTGCAATCACCGAGTACAAAACGTTTTGAATAACAAACTCGGTTTTGAAAACAAACATTTTTACACGACAGAATAGCGTTACCAACCAATGATTACTCTACGACCAACACAACAACCCGAACGTTTGGAGCAGCCCGGCTTGCCGCCGGAAACTCCTCCGATCGCTCCGCGTATGTTGTGATACTGCGTCGAGGTCCTTCTTTTGAATCATCAAGAAGACTCGATGTCGCAACGTGCGGCATCGAGTCTTTTTTCTTTGGCCAGCTGCCAAAATCTGACTCGATGCCGCGGTGAAAGTAGCCAACCCCCAAGTTGGCTGTTGTGTCATTTTCGACACGAACGATCGGCTCGCCAGACCGACTTACACTGATCGGTCAGGTGAAATTATTCGGGCAGAGGTGCAGAAGGAAGCACGTCGGTTTTGGGAACCGAAGGGTTCCGGTTCGACTCCGGGGTGCCCGACTTTTAGATTGTTGCAAGCGTTGCCAGTAAGGCGGCGGTTGGTTAACCGCCGATAATTTTCAATATGGCTCATTCGTCTAGTGGTAGGACGCGAGGTTTTCAGTCTCGAAACGTGAGTTCGATTCTCACATGGGCTACTTAAATCAACCCTAACAACGATGGGGCGCTGTGCAGTCAAACAGCGCCGCGTTCCGGCTAAAGCTCGGTACTACAAACACCCGTGCGGAAGTTTGTAGTACCGCTTTTAAGCGGAATCCGGCTTTAGCCGGACCGTATTGGAGGCAGAACAGAGCCGCAATTTTCTAAAGTGAGTACCCTTAGACTTCCGCCCTGAGCTAATGACGAGGCCTCCTCCGGAGTCAATCGTCTACGCCGCAATCTTTAGCGACCGCAGTTTTTGTTTGGTTTTATCCGAGTTAACCTTTTTGATGACTTCTTCGATACGTTTGATTGTCTGCTTATTTTTATCTGACGGGTTGGGCTTTGCTTTCAGCTGATCATAGTAGGGTTTCAGCTTCGGAAGCTCGCTCTTGGCCGCTCCCCCGTACGATTCTAGTATGTCTAGGCACGGAGGTACTCGCTTCACTAAGCCCCAACGCCCGATACCCATCACCTCCATGCACAACGGGATGCCTTCTTTGATTTTGTGTTTTGCCAGCAACTCCAAGCCGCTCAATCGAACGCCATCGGCGAACATAATTCCGCTAGGCGCCGGAGTGACGGTTGCTTCATAGATAGCGGGCAGCAACGGCTCGATTTCTTCATACGACAATTGTTTGTAAATCGTCGCTACTGCTGACCGTGCTTTGCCACCTTGGTTCTTGAGTCCCGCTCGCACGCCTTTATAGAGTGCTTCCTTGTCGATCCCAGCCAGCGATTGCTTTTTGAGCATTCCGCTGCCGCGATCAAACAATGCGAAACATAGATACCGCTGTTGCATACCACGCGGATCATCGGCAGTCGGTTCAGCAGCCAACATTTCCAGTAGGTCCGGAATCGCGACGCGACCGTTAGGCCCAGAAGTTGCGATGGCTTGAGCCGCTTTGATGCGTACCCACAGGTCATCGTCCCTCAGAAGCTTTCGCAGGGCTTGCACCACTGGTAGGTCGAGTTTTTTCACTTTACCCAGTAGCTGACAGACTCCTAATTTTGAATACGTATCACCTTTAATCATTTTTGCCAGCGGACGCATGTAATCGCCTTTGCGTTTGGCTAGACGCGTAGCGGCGCGTTCACGAACAATCGGCGACCAACTGCCAAGCGCCGCCAACAATTCCTTGTCGGACTTGTCGTCGTAAGTCTTATCCGAATGTGCTCGGCTGTAGCCGCTGCCGTCCGCGATCAAACTCGCTGCTTCCTCCTCACTGACGTGAGGTACGACGTCGTCTATTTTTCCGGTGATGTATAGCACCCGCCGCGTTTGGGCATAGCCCAACAGGATCGCTCCAGTGCTGTCCCAGTTTTTGAACTTATCGTGCTTGGCGATCGTTTGACCTTGATTCTTGAACGTTCCGTCCCAGCGGCGAGCCAAATCGTAGTACCAGCTAAATTCTTCCATCCAAGCTCCACTGGCATTGGGCCCCGACAATGAAACCGAAGGCATCGCCCAAGCGATATTAAAGAAATTTCCAGTGTGGCCGAGATCGCGTTCGCCGCCGTAGCTACAGACGCTCATCCTTGAAAAATATTCAGCGGGTTCTTTTTCTTCCATGGCATTGAACAGTAGCGCCGCGATTCCGTTTTTGCCGTTGTCGTCATGAGCCTTGATCCACGGCTCATGGTCGCCATAAGGGACGCTTCCTTTGCCCGTGTAAAACCGCATCAGGCGAGTGCTTAGTTCGATCGACTCTGCGACTTCAGGGTCCGTTACTCCTGCCTTTTGGGCAAGCACCAAGGACAGCATGATTGGCAGGCCGGGCGCATTCATCATGCCGTAGCCCTTCAACCGGCCGTCAGATTGTGCAAAGCGATGGCCCCACGATCCGACATGACTCTGTCCCGAGCAGATTTCCAGCGAGATTCGTCGCATGTCTTTGACATACGTTTTGTCACCGGTTGCCAGCGTATATTCGGCCAGCAGCAAGTTGATCGGCCCGTAGTACCAGCTGCTGAGCAATCTGCCTTCTGTGTCTGAAAACTTCGCAGCCCACTGAACTTGACGTTTGATCAGTGGTAGGTACTTCCTATCTCCGCTTGAAAGCAAGGCCAGCGTATTCAATGCACGAATGATGCCGTTAGAGTTAGGGCGCTTGGCCATCCGATTTGCCAGCGCATCACAACCTTGTTCAAAGATGCGTTTTGATTTGGCGCATTTGAATGGAGCTGTATCGGCGTACTCCCTCATGATTTGTAATTTGATAACTTTCTTAGATTTTTTTCCGTCGCGCCAAACTTGCAACTCTAGTTTGCCTTTTCCAGCTCTTGTCTCCGCGGCTGTGATCGCTTTTCCAAACTCAGTTCGAGGATCATAAGAAAACTCTGAGCCGCCGACTCCTAAGATCACGTCCTTGACCTTCAGTACTCCGTCGGCAGGTGAGCCCTGATCGATCTTCGTGACTAGAATCTGTCGAGCTTCAGTAGTTTCGTAACCTTTGGTGTAGATCCAACCACGGGCGCCGGTTGGGCCAAGATTCCAATCGTGGTCGTAACCCGCCGGGATCGTGTCGCCTTTCATGAAGTTCGGGTTGGGGGCGTCGCCCTTTTTACCGTGTTGAGCAACTACATCGGGAATTGTTAGCAGAACGATTCCGCACAACGCAAATACAAAACGAAAGAACAAACGGGCGTTCAAAACAATCTCTCCGGTATATTTGTTTGGGACTTAGCACGAGCCATATTCACAGGCGTCAAACTCAGCATAAGCCTGCATTTTATAGGACATTTTAAGGGGTCTTCACCGACAGGAAAACTAGGGAAATCAACTTCTGAAGGGTTTGTTGCGCATAGAACGTGTTTGTGAGGAATGACGCAGTCGGTTAATGTAGGCTTAAGGCAGGCAGTTCACGACCTTGAGTTTTAAAAGGGCGAGGATTATGGTTGTTTGATGATGAATGAGAATTGATCTGAAGCTGGGCAAAGATCTGAACTTTAGTCCGGAGAGCGAGTATGAACGATAACGATCAATCCGCCAATGTTGCCAATGGCAGCAATCGAATCGCAAATTGGATGCTGCGTAGGTTAATCATATTTAGTTTGGTTGCTGTCGGGGGACTGTACATGTTTAGTTTTTCTGGTCGAGTCCCCGAGAACATCGGCGCTGCGGATGGCAAGTTGGCAGCGTGCCCGAGGAGTCCCAATTGTGTTTGTTCGCAGGCGAGCGATGAAGACAAAAAGATGCCTGCGATCATGTTGTCAGCAACAAGCGATGAGGTAACGCCGATTGAGCGAATCAAAGCCGTGATCGCCGAGCATTGTTCTGAAGCAACACTTGTCACCGAAAAAGAAAATTACTTGCACTATGAGTTCACGAGTTTTATTTTTCGATTCGTTGATGATGTCGAATTTTTGATCGACGCGGATCAACAGCAAATTGATTTTCGCTCCGCCTCGCGTGTCGGCCATTCGGATCTTGGAGCAAACGCAAAGCGAATGCGAAAGATCGCCAGTTTGCTGGAGTAGTAAACCAACCACGCCATGGGTGGATGAAATTGGAAACGCAGAGGCGCGGAGGACGCAGAGGAATCGTTTCACAAGGAACTCGGCGTTCTCTGCGACTCTGCGTTTCTACCTTTAAAAATTCTGCTAATTCGCAGAAGAGCCACTCAATCAAACGCTAGGCAAGCTTGGATGTCAAATCGACGTGTACTCCGTCTTTGACCGATCGCTCGCAAGCTTCCAAGATATGCTGGCAAGTGATCGCGTCTTGCAAACTTGAATGAGGGGCTTCATCGGCTCCAACGACGCGTTGAATAAAATGTGCGGCGGTGTTTTTAATCGACTCGGGGTAGCATTGGTAAGTTTGTGAATGAGCCCCGTTGCGGTCGTTGATCACAAAGTCGCGATAGCTGTACCGAGTGCTTCCCTTGGTCCCGATCACTTTGATGATGCAAGACCATGGATCACCAGCATGATCGTCGTTGGCAAAGCTCGCACAAAGATGACTGAGCGTGCCGCTTTGCATTTGAATGTTGGCCATCGCCACGTTCTCTTGTGGAGCGATCGTGGTGTCGACGGTGTGCTGGAAACAAGAAACGGTTTTCGGCTGACCGGCCAGGTACAGCATCGTATAACTGTGGTGTGTCAAAATCTGGCGGATCACGCCGGGATAGCGAGCACGGATTTCGTCGGCGTGATGGATGTTGTACATCATGTAAAACTGAGTGATCACGCCCAGTTTGCCGCTGTCGATCATTGCCTTGGCGCGTTCGATACCCGGTTCGTAAATGTAGTTGTGCACCGGCATGCATTTGACGCCGGCCTTGTCAACCGCGTCTTGCATTTGCGCCAATTCCTCAAGATTGGACGCGGCTGGTTTTTCAACCAACACGTGTTTGCCAGCCTGAGCCGCTTGGACGGTGTAATGACAATGGGTTTCCATGTTGGTTAACACGAAAACCGCGTCGACGTTCGGGTCGGCCAAGAGTTCTTCCACGGTCGAGAAAAATTTGCAGCCGTATTGCTCCGCTTTGGTGATTCCTTTTTCGGCCGTGCGATTCCACAGACCGACCAGTTCCGCGTCGGCCAGCTCATTGATCGCCTCGGCGTGCAAGTTGGCGATGTCGCCGGATCCAATAAAGGCTATTCCAAGTTTGTTCATGACGCTGGTGTTAATTAAATGAGAGATCTACTCTTTGCCATTGCTTGGGATTCGCTATTCCATTGCTTGGAATTCGCTATTCCATTGCTTGGAATTCGCTATTC
>CAZKTR010000136.1:0-8203 GCA_964555525.1 uncultured Pirellulaceae bacterium | reverse complement strand
TTTATTAAACTTTGTTGATTGAGTTTTAGAAAACGTATAGCCAAAAGAATGTTATACGGCTTTGTGAGAAACGCTTCTTTCGCGGAGCCAAAGGCGACATTGGAGGCGAAATTTGTCAACTCCTTCGTTTTTGCTATACAATCGAACCAGTTAAGTTTATTCAAATGGAGATTGGCGATGCGATCGTTTGTGAAACAGGTTTTACTGTGTTCTGTTTTGTTAATCGGTTTGGCTTCAGGGTTTTTGCAAAAGCCCTTGGCCGCGCAGCTAACGGAAAATGACCGCAAGCTTTTTGATTGGTACGACGGTCTAGAAATACATCAATTCACCAAGCAGCAACGGTTGGTCGAAGTAGATACCGGTTGGTGGTCGCAGAGCGGCGACGAGCCTCCCAAGAACCGCTCGATTCATGCGTTTCTTCTTGATGAATCTGCAGATGAATTCTCTGTGATGACGCTGGGGTTAGAGAAGCTTACGTTCAAACGCACAGTCGACGAAACTCCAGCTCACGAGAAGGTCGGCTATCGAAAAGTTGATTTGGCTAAATATACTGGTCAGTCAGTGACACGCATTGCCAAGGAAGGTCCATTCGATCGTTTTCGTGATGGCAGCAAGGTTAGTCCGGCCGCGGAACTGTTTGTGCTCGCCCGCGCCTGCGAAGTGCATTCTTTGGAAGAAGTTGCACATGATTTACTCGAAGCGTCTGAAAGATTGATCAATCGATCAAGGGATGTGAATGCACCCAAAAGCACGTTTCTTGAAAAACTGACTCAAGATCTTGCGCATTCCAGAACATGGATAACTTTCTTGAAGCTGGATAACGCTGAAATTCCATGGGCGGAAATCCAACGAGACTTCGCCGGGATTCAAAAAAACTTTCCCGATACCAAGCACTGGCAACGTTGTAAAGATTCCGCTGAGCTACTGGCCAACATGATCGCCAAAAACAAAACTCATCAAGTTCCGGACGATCTCAAGTCGTTGCCAGTCGCGGTGCAAGTAACGGAATTGATATTTCAGCTTCAAAACCAAGATGGGCAGCAGCTTGGCCAACCCGGTTCGTGCGACATTTTTGCATCTGAAAGAATGCACCGATGGAAGGCCGAAAGTGAAGGGCGGCAACCCGGTCCGATTCCCAAAAGTCCAGCTAGGCAGTTGGTGGATTTGGGCCATGCGGCTGTTCCGCAGTTGATCGAAGCATTGGATGACCAAAGATTTACTCGATCGGTAGGCTATCATCGAGACTTTTACTTTTCACATCACGTCCTGCGTGTCAGTGACTGCAGCCGAATCATTCTTTCGCAAATTGCCAATCGCGGTTTCTATTCTCAGGAAGGTACAGTCAAACAGCAAGTCATCGATTGGTGGACGGCTATCGAGTCCAAAGGTGAGAAAGCAGTATTGATTGAGGCAGTTGAAGCGGGAGATTCCAACTCCATCTACCAAGCCAGCCAGTTGATCGAAAAGTATCCTGAGATCGCATTGGCCTCGATCATTAAGTGCGCAAAAAAAACGGACTCGCAATATGTTCGTAGTCAGATGGTTGAACTTGCTGGAAAGTTCCCCGATAAGGCTCAGGATTTTATGGTTGATGAATTGAAAACGGCCGACGGTATTTTCGTCAAGTTTGCCGCTGGCGAAGTACTATTGAAAACCGATCAACGACAATTGGTCGTCGACTATTTCAGCGAAAACTGGCCAGCGTTGTTAAAGAAAAATTGGATTACACCGGCCCCCTCAGGCGTAATGGTGATGGAGCCTGAGAAAATGATCGGGTTTGTAGCTGGTTTTAATGATCCCGGTGCCATAAATTCCCTTCGCGATTCATTTTCAAAAATGAAAGTGCGAGTTCGGATGGCGATGACGACGGTCTTCTATCCCCAAAATCGTGGTGGAATTTACTCGGGCGGTGGAATTGCATCGCCGCGCGACGTTGAATTCAGCGAGGATTCGGAAAAAGCGATTCAGGAACTGCTGATTCAGGCGCTGAATGACCAACAGCGAAATTTTGATGCGGCCGGAACTTGGGGCACGATAGAATATCACTCGCCAAGAATTTGCGATCTTGCGGGATGCGTGCTGGCGGCTCGTTATCCAGGCCGGTACGAATTTAATTTCGACGCATCTCGGATCGTTCGAGAACAGCAACGTATTGCAATCATCAATCAGTGGCGTGCGGATAATCAAATGGCATTGTTACCATCGCCCAAGCCACGAACCGAGACGAAACTCGATGCCGATAAATTGAATGCGATTGTTGGCTCGATCGGTAGTGCCGACACAGAAGCAAAAGTTAGCAAACTGGTTGACCAATTGAAATCGTTTGGTCCAAACGCATACCCAGTGTTGCAGAAAGCGGTTCAAGGGTTGCCTCAAAATCATTTGGCTTACCAACGGCTTGCGAATCTTGTTCAACAACTGCCCAACCAGATTTCTTCCGTTGAAATTTCCAGTCGTTCTGCGCCGCTGAATGATAAGTGGAAGCATCGCATGAAAACTTTAAATCAATCAACGCTTTCGGCAAGTGTGATCGTCGACCTTGTGCAACAAATGGCGCGACGGCAGCCAGAGGGCGTTTCAGGGATAGCTATCGAATGCGAACGTTTGAAGTTGGAACAGGGGTTCAATGTTTTGATCGAGTTGACCACTGAATTTAATACCCGCGGGGGCACTCAACAAATGTGGGACGGATCTGGGTACGTGGCAGTCAATGGCAAGCGAGTAGGTTCAAGTAGGCTCAAGTTCTCTTTAGATTATGCTATGACGAAAAGGGCCTACGCCGAGTTGCATGAAAAGCTGAAGAATGTGCTGGAGAGCCCTTCAGATGACAGGGTTGAATTTCGCGTTTCACTGATCAAAGATGAGTAATAAATACACGATCCAAAAAAAATTCAGCCTCTCTAAGAAGGCATCTGCCGCATGGTTGTCTAAGTGGTGTATTTTGAAACCACGGATGAACACGGATAGACACGGATTTTTATAGTCGCCTTTCACTCCGTGAAAGTAGCGCTACCCTAGGTTGGCTTTTTTATTGGGTAGAGCTTTGAATGGCCGGAAGCGGCAGTTATTAAACTTTGTTGATTGAGTTTTAGTAGACGTATAGCCAGAAGAATGTTGTGCGGTTTTGTGGGAAACGTTTCTTTCGCAGAGCGAAAGGCGACTATGTAGGTGGCGACAGTTGCCTCTGGCCTGTCTTACGCGGTGGTAGAGCGGTAACGCTTTTTATTGTGGCGGTAGTTAGAATTGACAACCGCGAAATACATGAAAAAAACGAAAGACAGCGGCGAGGTTTAAAGATCTCGGATTGGCTGATTTCTGATTGTTTGGTTTTCGTGTATTTCGTTTCTTTCGTGGTTGAAAAGTTGCAAAGAGTTACCGTGCTGGCTGGCTTGTTTCGTGTACTTATAACGTTTTCCCTCGGCTCGCGCGGAAGACCGGCTGGAAGCACCGTCGCCACCTCCCCTGGCCGCCGGCCCAGGTTACCCTTGCTCGCTTGCCGCGAGCTCCGCGCCAAGTTTGTAGATGGCTTGGGTGTCTAGGACCTGGTCGTTTGATTCGAACAAACGACTGATGGCTCGTTTGTGGATCCGCATTTTGAGTTCGCCCACGCCGATGGCGCCGTAGCAGATCTTGTCGTTGATTTTAGTGCCAGCAGCGGTCGGGGGGACGTTTGCGATTCCGGCGGGTGGTACTGCGTTTAGGTCAATCAGCACGCTGGCTTGCGTTTCGGGCCAGCGTTCGTCTAAGAACTCTACGCCCGCGGCGCCGGCAGAAAAAATGACGTCCGCGTTGGAGGCGACGGCCAAGGCTTCGCTAGGCGAAATCAATGCGGCAGGAGTTAGCTTAGGTTGAAGGTCGTCCGTGAAATTAGAGTCGGATTCGCGCAAATGATCGACGACCCGCTTGATAACCGCTTGGGCTCTTTCGATTCTCCGGGAACCGATCACCACTTCGGTGTTTAGGTTTAAAGCGGTGATGATTTGAGCAATTCGCTGACCGACCGGGCCGGTGCCGCCGAGGATCACCACGCGTTTGTTGTCGAGGGTTAAGTGGCGTTGGCAAGCCAGCACCGCAGCAGCGGCAGTGGTGTTGCATCCGTTGGGGTCGGACATGACCGATACTCGCATCGGTCCAAAGAAACATTTCTGCGCCAAAGCGAATAGCGAATCCGATTCAGCGACTTCGCTGCCGCCAAAGAATATGGCCGTGTTTTTCAGATCCGCTGGACCACGAGTAAACATCGTTCCATGAATCAAGTTCTGAATTTGGCTCGGTTGGACATTGCTACGAGTGATCAGCTGCTGCACACCAGCGTCCAACGCGACAATCGCGTCGAACGAACTGGCTTGAGCGTCACAGTCAATGTGTAGCAAAATCGTCGGCTTGGCCATTTGCCTAGAAGCCTTTGAATGGATGAGTCACGCTGTCTTTTTGAGCGATCATTTCAGCAGCAGTTGGCTTCTGGTTCATCGCGGCTACGATCGATTCTTTGGTGGCTTGGTAGTTGTTGTCGTAGATCTTTTCGTTATCTTCGGCTTGCCAGTGAATGAAGACACCACATACGATGACCAAGTTTTCGGTTTGGTCTTCGGGGATGATTCCGTCGGCGACGCAATCCGCAACGGCTTTGGCAACGGCTGCTTGAGCCGGGCCGAACATTTGAACGGCTTGTTTGGCGCCTTTGATGGTGACTTTGGTTACCATCACGGTTGACGGTTTGACGGCGACGTTGGGTGCCAACACGGCCAACAGGTTGCTATGTCCGCTGCTCTGCGTGGACAATGCATTGGCGAACGCGATTCCAACGGGGCCGTCTTTGCTGCCGATCATCAAATCGATATGAGCCACTTCATTTCCGTCGCCTGCTAGGGCTTCACCAATGTACATTGACATTTTATTCTCCAAGTTATTCAACGAGTCAATTGAAACTCGTTCAGTGAGGTTACTTACGGGCAGTCAAACGATTTTCTTTCGACTGATTGATTTTGACAAGCTAACAAACTGCAGTGACATTGCCAAGCGATAAAACGTGAAAGCTTAGATGACAAAATTGAATAACAACGGCCTGAAAAAGATTGTTTTGATCGGAGCCAGTACTCGCCCGTTGATCGCTAGTTGCTTGGCAGGCGGGTGTGTTCCGGTGGCTTTCGATTTTTTTGCGGACTGGGATGGGCAGCGGTTGATTGAAGGGGCGGGAGGCACCGGAGCGAGTTTGACGAAGATTGAACGCTATGCGGATTTGCTGAAATATGATTTAGCGAGTTTAGGTGACGCCGCTATTTTGGCAGGTGGTGCTGAGTTGCGACCGGAGTTGGTGGCTGCGGTCGGGCGGCAATTGCCTTTGTTGGGGGCGAGCGAAAATGCGTTGGCTGCGATTGCCGATCCGATTCGGTGGTTGCAATTGTTGAAAGAAGCCGGTTATCGAGTGCCTGAAAGTCGTCGTGATTTTCCGGTGAGAAGCGAGGGCGATTGGCTGGTGAAGCAGCGGGGTTCTTGCGGCGGTGGTGGCGTGCGAGCGGTTGGCGGCGAGATTGAAAGCTCGGGCGGCGATTGTTATTTCCAAAAGAGAATTGCGGGCGAGTCTTTCAGTGCCGTTTTGGTTTCGCGGTGTCAAGGCGAAGGCGGCCAGGAGAGGACGACGTTCGCGCTCGGTTGCACTCGGCAGTGGTTGGCGGCGGATTGCGACGATGGAAGGCCTAAACATGATGAGGATTGGCGAGCTTTTGCTTATCGCGGGTCGGTGGGGCCGATAGTGATTTCCGAATCCGCGAAGCAACAGGTTGGCCGAATCGCGAACGTACTGGCTCGAGCGTTTTCGTTGGCTGGCGTGTGGGGGATGGATTTTATTTTAGATGCGGACGGTCAAGTTTGGCCGGTTGATTTGAATCCGCGCATCACAGCTTCGGCAGAATTGTTTGAGGCGGCGATTGCGAATTCTTCTTGCGGGTTTTGCGGCGTGGTCGATTTGCATTTGTCGGCTTGTGAATTTGGAGGCGGCAGGGAGGTCAAAGATTTTGAGATGTTGGCTGGCGAACAAATTTTTGGTCAAGGCAGAGAAAGCTGTGAGACGAAACGGATTTTGTTTTTTGACGGGCCGGGAATTTTTGAAATGGACCCGTCGAAGTTGCAGTTGTTGTCACGTTTGTATGTGCAGGATTTTTTTCAGGGGCGACAGGCCGGTGTGTCGATCGCCGATGTTCCTCAAATCGGTGATCAAATCGCCCCCGGGCGACCGTTGATGACGATGCGTAGTCGAGCCAAAACGGAAGCGGAGGCGGTGGCACTATTGGATCAATTGGTGGTAAACGTGCGGGATTGTTTGCAAGACTAGGTGTGCCGTGGTGTTGGCAGGGAAAATCGGTTTTTGAAGCTGAGTCGTGTCGGCGCGTCTTACGGTAGTGTCAAACCTACCAAACCAACCTGTTTTAGCGGGAAAAAGTAGGATCCATTTTGAAGATGTTTCAGCTTTAAGTCGACATGAAGTATGATACGGTTGATTCAAGTTGGTCGCTCGAGCCCGAGTGTTCCAGCGACCGATAGCCCCGCTGAAGTGCCATGCCTGAAAAAACGCCAGAGAAAATTGCCGTAGGAATCGACCTCGGAACAACCTATTCGACGATCTCGTACATCGATGAGCACGGCAAACCCGTTTGTATTGAAAACTCGATTGGCCAGATCCTGACGCCCAGTGCGGTGTGTTTGGAGGCGACGGGCATTGTTGTCGGTAGTGACGCGGTCAAATCAAGCGCGTTTTCGCCTGACAAGTACTTCGAGTGCTTTAAGCGTGAGATGGGCGAGAACAAAAAGTTCTTGTGCAATGGCGTTGAGACTCCGCCTGAAGTGTTGAGTGCATTGGTTCTGGAGAAGCTCAAGGCCGATGCAGAAAAGCGAATCGGTCCGTTTAAAGACGCGGTGATTACGGTTCCGGCTTACTTCGATGAGAACCGTCGGCAGGCGACGGTGGTCGCGGCCGAGATGGCTGGGATTAATGTGTTAGAGATTATTAACGAACCGACAGCGGCGGCGGTTGCCTTTGGTGTCAATCAGGGACCCAATTGTAATAAAACGATTTTGGTTTACGACCTTGGTGGCGGTACCTTTGATGTTTCAATTTTGAAAATCGAAAACGGGGACTTTACAACCATTGCCACCGACGGCGATGTGCAGTTGGGCGGAAAAGATTTTGACGAGCGTCTGATTAACTTTTTGGCTGAAGAATTTAAAAAAGAGCACGGCGTTGACCCTCGCCAAGACAGTGCTGATTTGTCACAGCTCTGGTGTGATGTTGAAGAGACCAAACGAAGCTTGTCCGAGCGAGAAGAAGTGCCTCATGTGATGTTCTTTTCGGGACATCGGCATCGCGTCAATGTGACTCGTGAAAAGTTTAATGAGATGACTGCTGACCTTGTGCGTCGAAGTTGCACGACGATTGAGATGTTGTTGCGTGAGGTTGGTATGACTTGGGATAGCATTGACGAATTGTTGGTTGTCGGAGGTTCGTCTCGAATTCCCGCGGTTCGCGAAATGCTGACATCGATTTCTGGTAGGGAGCCGAACTATTCGATGAATCCAGACCAAGTGGTTGGTCATGGAGCTGCACTGTTGTGTCATTCGCTTACCAATGCGAAAGGGGACGATCAGTTTAGTTTAGTGGATGTGAATTCGCGTAGTTTGGGTGTCATTGGAATCGACCCACAGACGAAAGAAAAATTCAATCACATTGTGATTCCTAAGAACACGCCGTTGCCTTTTAACGCGACGAAGGTATTTGTTACTGGGAAGGTCGATCAGGCTTCGGTAGCGATTCCGGTTGTCGAGGGCGAAAGTCGGCGGCCTGAGGAGTGCGTACAGATTGGCAAGTGTAGTGTCCGGGATTTACCGAAGGGTTTACCGGCGGGAACGACGATTCAAGTGCACTTTAGTTACGATTCCAGTGGTCGCTTGGAAGTGTCGGCGAGGATCCCGGTAGCTCGCCAGTCTGCTGCGACGGTGATCGATCGTAAGACTGACAGAGAAAGGCAAAGCTTGGGTGCTTGGAAGGATCGTTTGACGGGCAAGCCGGTGAGCCAAAAGAACGAGCCGACTAGTTCTGATAACCTGACTCGGTTAGACGCACTGTTTCAAGAGATTGCGAGCACCAGTTCATCGGGGGATCCTAAGATTGAAAAACGGATCAGCCAGCTCCGAAAGGATCTTGAGGCCA
>CAZKTR010000135.1:0-8245 GCA_964555525.1 uncultured Pirellulaceae bacterium | reverse complement strand
TCGATTGACAGATAATCCTTGGATCGACTAAATTCTGCCTCTCAATTGAGACGATTGAAAAATCAGGCAGCAATTTGCTTAATGATGTGGCAGTTCAGCGAATTGACTGAGAACCACAACAATTAATCCGGTCGGGTAGCTCAGTTGGTAGAGCAATGGATTGAAAATCCATGTGTCGGCGGTTCGAGCCCGCCCCTGACCACTTTAGGCCTCAAAAGCCAAAAATATCATTAAACCCGCAACTGGATGCTCCAGTTGCGGGTTTTTTGTTGTGAGATGGACGCTGTTGCGCCGGATGGGTTAGTCCGGCTAAACGCCACCCCGATCGCCGGTCAAAATGTGGGAGTAGGAATCGCTGGTCATTTTTAGGTATCGGTTGCGACGATCGCACTCGTCGTACATTGCGGGAACTCTAGCCGAGGCAAAAAGACACCGTTGGTAACAGGCCTCTCGCTGGGATGTCGCTTCCCCTAAGGCTAAACAAGACGTCTAACCGCACTAACTGGTGCCACAGGCTCGATTTGACTTGAAAAAAAAAAGTCGCTCGGCGCCGCCAGACTTTTCCGTTGCGACCTGAAATCTGTTTTGCTCAATCAAATCTTTGGGCCAAACCACCCGATGATTTGCAGTACACCTCAGGGAAAAAACATGGCGTTTCAAAGGATTGAATCAGCGCCTCCTTTGAACCGCAATCCTAATTGGCCACATGCAAGTCCACTCCAAACAAACAAACTCTAAACTCAACGGCACCATTTCTTGCTGGCGACTGGGTGAACAAATCACCGGCGGATGTTGGTACCATACCTTCCGCGCTGCACCACGAACCGTAAACGCTGGTGTTCGCCACGATTTTGTCATCAAGATTATTGCTCCTGGTCTCGACCAGACCGAGCAAAATCAAGCGATTGATCGACTCAGTCGTGAAGCGATGGCGACCGAGCAGATTTTGCATCCGAATGTGATCCGCTTGTTAGACGCTGAGCTCGACAAGCCGACATTTTTTCTAGTGCAACCGTGGATCGAAGGACGCTCTCTGGATCGGCTTTTTTCACGTGTCCCGCACCTTCCACTGACACGAATGCTCTGGGTGCTTCGTCAGATTGCTGAAGGAGTCCGTGCGGGGCACGAGAAATGCCGCGCCTACCTTGGTTTGGATCCGACACATGTACTGTTGAACAAAACGGGTCGAGCAACGTTGATTGGCTGGTCACAATCACATGCCTTTGGTGAGAAAGTCTGGTTGCCACATGATCGTACTCAGGCCGCTCGCTACAGTGCCCCCGAAACGTTTGAAGACAATTATATCGCCACTCCCGCAAGTGATGTTTACTCACTGGGAGCCATGATCTATCGGTCACTAGCAATGACACCGCCAATTCCCGGCGAGGATGTTGAGTCCCTTCGAGCCGCACATCTAGAAGTCATTCCAGAGGACTTAATTATCGTCCAGCCGGCGTGCCCGCCGCGATTGGCTTCTCTGGCCAAGCAAATGCTGGCCAAAGATCCGCTCATGCGTCCCTCGTCCTGCGAAGTTTTGGACGAACTAATCGCGATCGAAATCGAACACCTAAGCAACAACGCAATGGTGATGCTGTAGGGCAGAGGTTCTTAGTTAGTGGGTCGCGCGGGTATTTCAGGTGCTTTATCAGGCGAGTGGGCGCCATGCTTCACGGCTTTGAGAGTAAGAGCATTTGCTGAGTGTCGGCATGCTTACGCGTGGGATATGTTTTTGGAAAAGTTCCGTGAGCATGTTTTTCCAGGGGCTTTCTAGAACTAATCCATCTCTGATCGCGTAAACATTAGTGGCGATATGATTTAGCCCCTGGCGTGAGCCAGGAAATTGAGCCGCCGGGCGATAGCCCACGGTTTTCACCACGATAAGCCGAAAACAGTGGGCTATCGCCCGGCGGCTCAGTAGTGATCGCGCAGGTATTAAAGCGCTTTAGCCGTGGTTTTACGCCGTTTTACGCCGTGGGCTACAACCCGCCATCCCATTCGGGGTTTAAAGTGAGTGCCATTGGGACAGAGCCGCCAAGGGGGCAAAATCGGCATGTAGAACGGAACTTATTCGCTGGTTCCCCACTCGGCATCCAACACGCGAATCTCATAGTTGCCGCTGCGAGCACCGTTGGCAACCCGAATCGTGACTGGCTGATCTGGTGCCAATTCCCAGACGATCAATTGTGTGCGATTTCCATTGGACGTAGCATTTTTTAAGTGACGACCATCGTTATCGTATAGTCGGACTTGCGGATGACAACTGGACGAACGGAGCTCAATAAATACTGGCTTTCGACGGTCGGACGAAAGATCCCAGTAGTGAGTTGAGTTGGCGTTGATTTTACGCTTGGTTTGTTGGCCGACCGCCAACTGTTGTTTTTCGATTTCATTAAAAGACAGATCGAACTGACCGCCGCCTCCATTCCCTAGAGAGGTAATCTGCCACCGATAGAACCCCTTCTTCGTGATCACTTGCGTAATTTGGCTATTGCGAGATTCTTGGAAATCATCGTTTTCTGCAACCCTTTGCCCAGTTTGGTCGAACAGGCGAAGGACACTATCAAATGTCTGCGACGCTACGCTCATCGTCACCACGTCACCGGGTTTAGCAGCAAACCCGTAATAGACCGCGTCGCCCAACGCTAGATCCCCGTCGCTAGATTCATTGCGTTCTGCCTCACGAGTCGGATCGACCATCTTGATATCGATCAATGAGCTCGAACTTGAATAAGTTTGCAGCTGAAACTTGCCTGCGACTCCAAAGACCACCGCATACTTCGTCGAATCGCCCTTGCTCGCAACTGGTAGAAATCGCATCGGTGCAGAAGATGACTTGTCTTTCAACAGGGGTTTGTCCTTTTTTTGAATCACTGGTGCCATGACCAATTGCGTTGCGTGACTGCTTGAGCGTGAAACCGTGATGACTCGGAATTCACCTGGTTTGGCTTCGAACTCCCAAGTGTTCAACGCACCACTTTGAGTTTCGATGCTTTGCGGTTCGTTCAGGTCCAGATTCCTGATCGTCGCTGCACGTGGAAAAAATGTGAACTTTCTCTTAGGACTGCCAGATAAGCTGACCAGATGTTCGCCTTGGTTTTGAACAAGCAGCGTAGAATTCCACCCCAAAGAAACGGGTTGGCCATTTTCGTCGAATACTTGCGGAGAAAAATAACCGATGGCCAAGTGTTGGTTCGGGCTCGCGTCGAAAAAGAAACTTGCGCGCCCTTTGTCATCAAACCTTCCTTGAATTTTCTTTCCAATTTGGGCTGGGCGAGCCAAGAATCGTTGAACGGTCAACTGGTAATTACCGCCGCCCTTCATTTGATAACCATGAATACGAATCTTATAAGTTCCCGCTTCTTTGATGCGATGTCGAAAGTGACTTTGGCTCCCGTCTTCATCAACTGAAAACAGAACTTCGTCTTTTTCTTCGTCTCCATCGCGATCCTGATTCTCGCTGGCTTTGGCTAGTCCTAGAACGGCATCGAACTGGGTTGTTGTTACGTGCACGATCAATACTTCATTGGCTTTGCACTCGAGAACCCAGTTATCGACTTCGCCTGCTGTCAGGAATTTAGAGTGAGAGTTTGTATTCCCTAAGTTTCGCTGTGCTTCCTGAGTGGGTTCCGCAGCACGCATACTTGCGCTAAAGAACCCTAAAAACAAAACAATGATACAAAAAACTAGTCGATTCATGACGATCGCTTCCAATGGAACAAAGTTGGTTGACTGTAGGTAAGAAGTGCCTCCAGCAGCCTTGTTGATTCCAAAGTTCTGAATCGATAGTAAGAAATTTCTGAAAAAACTATGATGTAAAAAATCGGCGCCGGTGAAGCTGACACTTTTTTGAGTGCGAAGTCCGTGACTAATACAAAATAGCTCCATGTGCGATGTACGCGATAGCGTCAGTGTGAGCCGAACGCGCTAGCGTCGGGCCTTAACAGAATGTCGCTTAACCTAGCAACGCCCCCAAAAACTGACGTAGGGCCCGACGCTAGCGCGTTCGGCTCACTCGATCCACCTGGCTTTCGCCCAGGCATACATTGTCTCAACCCCCTGAGGAGTAACGTGAGTGCCATTAGGCTCCCGCCCGTTTGCACAGGAGCGTAACCCCACTGCCGCCCACCTTGTAGCGTTGGGCCGGCCATAAGCCCTTACCGCGTTATGTTACTTGATCGGCAGCAAGTATTTCTTCAGCTGTTCCAGTTTTATCGGACCGACCCCGGGAACGTCTTCCAGTTCCTCCAACGACTTAAACAGACCTTTGTCGTCACGGTGATCGACAATCGCTTGAGCCATCTTGGGGCCGACATTAGGCACCGCCATCAACTCGCCGACCGCCGCTTGATTGACATCCACTTGGAATATCAATGGCGTCGTATGTGCTTGATCGATATCTCCTTGCCTGCCCCGCCAAACCGACCAGCCGTACGAAATCCCAACCACCACCAGCGATGCCGCAGCCAGCGACGCAATCGCTAACTGGTGCTGACTACTCAACCGCCAACCAGACCTCGGAGACGTTCCTTCGGTTTGTCTGTTAAGATTCATGATCGTGGAAGTGTATTGTTTGATTTTGATTAATGTAGCCGGAGTCGCCAGACTTTAGGATGCGGATATAATAGCAATCCAGATTTTAGGAAACATGGCACTTAGTAGCCCGAGCGTCATGGATAAAATGAAAGTTTTATCATTCACTGGCTGCAAGCTAAGCGTTTTGCATCTCAAAGAGTTTGTTCTACTTTTGAAATTGATTCGGTTTTTTTGAATCTTTGCAAAAGTTCTCATGTATATAATTTAAACTTGGCAATGGCTGGTCGGGGTTGAGTTGAAACTAAATTTTTCGATATTGAATACTACAAGTTCCGTATTAATCTGGTGTCGATCAAAGCCTGTAAAAAAACGAGCTGAGCGTGGAACGAAAAAGCGTTGGTCCATTTGAAATTCTAAAACGGCTCGGTAGCAACCGACGCCACCGAGTGTTCCACGCGCGACAAACCAAACAAAACCGAGATGTCGCGATCAAGTTTGTGAAAATCCCGCCGACTGTCCAGTGGGAATCTGCCGTCGACAAAATTAACCGTGAAGTGACTCAACTACAAAAGCTCCGGCACCCGAACCTCGTCCAAGTATACGGAGCTGGATTTGAAGAAGAAGATATCTTCTTGGCAACGGAATTGGTTGAGGGCGAGTCGTTGGCGACGATTCTGGCTCGTCGCGGCAAACTTGCACCGGATCAAGTCGTTGAATACGGTCGGCAAATTTGTTCGGTAATCCAGTTTTTGCACGAACACGATCTGATCCACTCGAAGCTTACGCCTGAAAAAATCTTGGTGACCGCTGACCATCAAATCAAAGTCACTGACTTGCGATTGAATCGAGCGAAACGTCGACGCTGGGACGCGCAGCGACGACGCGACCTCGAACTGGCCGCTTACATGGCCCCTGAACAGTTCGCCGAAGGTGCGACGGACAAATCAGATTTGTACGCGCTGGGCGTGATCCTGTACGAAATGCTCAGCGGCAAACTGCCCTACCGACCTGACACGCTGGCGCGAATGCAAAAAAACAAAGCCAGCGCACCGGTACCGTCTGTTGCCACGCACGTCATGGATTGCCCGATTTGGCTAAACCAAATCGTCACCCAGATGTTGGATCCCAACCCCCGTAAACGTCCCCACTCGGCTCAAGCGATCAATCTAGCGCTCGATGAAATCAAAAACATTGACGCCACAAAAAAAGCGGCCGTTTCGCAAATGACCTCTGGCTTCAACCCGCTTACCGCTGGCAAAGATAAGTCAGAAGCTCATCGCTTGCTGGGAAAGAAAACTGCTAAAAAAAGCACCGCGGCCTCAATCCCTTTTTTCCATCGAACAACGGTCCAAGTTGGCTTGCTGTGTTTGTGCGCAGCGTTGATCTTCTTTATGCTGCAGCCCAAAAGCGATTCCAAGATCATTGCTCAAGCCGGTCAGATGGTCGACTCGAGACAAATGGCTCAATGGGCCGACGCGCGAGTTTTGCTTGAACCCATCATGTCTTCCGACCGACCGCTGGCTGACGAAGCAAAGCGATTATACTATGAATCAAAACGCAAAACGCTGATGGCCCGAGCTGAATCTGGTAAGAACAGCCGCACAGACTCCAAAGCTGAGAAAACGTTTGTAAAAGCTGTTGGGCTGAAAAAGCTAGGACAAAACGAAGAAGCCCAGGGGCTCTTTCACATCCTAAGCTACCCCGCAGAGCCAGCAGAAATCGACCAGCATGTACAACAAGCAGCCATGCAACAGCTAGAGATATTAAGAGGCGAGAAAAAAGCTGAGGAAGCGATCGCGGTGATGCAGAAAGTCTTAAACCGTATCGCCGCGACCGAGGAAGGCACCACTGAATCCGAACTCGATAGGGCCGAAGTCCTAATAAAGGAAATGGCTGGAAGTAAAGGCGGTGGTTCTGACTATCAGAAGAATAATACCCGTCGTCAGAAGGTCATAGAATTCGCAACCGAGCAGTTAATTGAGATCCAAAAACAGCGAGCAGAACTCCGCCGCGGAAAGGAATCGGAAAAGGAACCAACCGGCGGCAGCCAAGACAGCTCGCAGCGTTAGATAATATCGGGAAGGCTTTCAGCAACAGCAACGTCCGAGTGCCTTTGGCAGGCACTGGCGCTGGATCGGTCGGGCGAACTCTAAGAAGAGACGCGGTGGTTAAGCATTCGGTTTGAGTTAATCCACAAACGGGTAATTGGCGAACAGTGCATCGTGAAGACCTAAGTAAGGATCGTCGAGATCTGCATGCAACACTTCGCGGTACAGCCAGCTTTTCATCGTCGTTGGTGTGGATTGTGGGTGAACTGTTAAGTAAGACTTAATTTTTTCGCGGCGTTCTTTTTCGTTGTAGGCCGTGTCGAGTTCGAGGTTGTCATCGAGTAGTTTTCGCGCGGCGGTTGACCCCAATTCAGGTGAATCCGATACCTTGGCTGGATTCATTGTGGCAGCTTTGTCGGCAACTCGAGACGCTTGGGGGTAGCCGACGTGATTATAATTCGCTTGTTTTTTAGTGGCTGTTTGCCAGTTGTTGGTGATTTGTTTTAGTTGTTTTAAGAAAGCAGTCTTGGAATAGACGCCAGGCAATACATCGTGGACGATATTGTTTTTGTCGCAAATATAAGTCGCGACATTTCCATGTAGCGTTCGTTCGACCACGGTGCCATTGCCAAAGTCGATTGAAACCCGTGGCACCGGGCGAACCGACTCCCAACTGGGTTCAAAATTCTCGTTGATAAAGTCGGCAATTTCCGGATTGGAGAACAGCACGGTTCTCGCGATTCGAGCATTCGTTCAGGTGAATCGCTGGTCCAGTTGCCCGAGTAATTGAAAATGGAAAACCGGCTTGCCCGATTGCTTGCTCTGTGCGGTGGCGGTCGCTAGATCGGCGTGCCAATGGATTCGTCCGGGCTGGACGGTAGGGTTTTCGCGTGTGGGAACCGAACCCGCGGCGCGGTCGCTTCTTTGGCTCGGTAGGGCATTTGCGGTTAGTGCATTGGAGGGCTGTTGGGATTGGACGTCTGGAAACTCGAGTAAAAGTTTAGAGGGCGTTTCGACAGCTCTTTTGGAGAACGCACCTCCGGCAGGGCTGTGAGCTGGGGAGGCCTTGGCCGGTTGCTTTACATTTTCGTCAACGAACAAGCTCGCCAAAATGTCAGCTGGTGTTAGGTCAGGGCCTAGGTCCAGTGTAAATTTTCTCGTTTTCAGCAGCGCTTCGGTTGGGATTTCAATGTCGGATTTGCTGTTGAAAGGAACTGCTGGAATCGGCGGTTGTTTTGCTTCTGCGTTGTTCTTGGCTTGGGGTGGGTTAAGAACATTTAGGAAAGGGACTTCAACTTGATAATTCTTAGATACGTCGTGGCGTTCTTGCCCGTAGGTCACGCAGCAAGTCGACAAAACCAGCGATGTGGCCACCAATAGAATGTTCAGCGGTAGGTACTGGGGGCGTGGCCTGACGGGTTTAGTATGCATGGTTGAACTCCAGAAAAAAGCAATGAAACGGTTCGCGAAAACACGATTGCATCTTACGGAGTTTTAGCGGCTATCAACGTAACAGCTGTGTAACAACTTGCTGATTATTCCCGCGTTCTGGGTGTTTTTGCCGGTTTGAGTGCAGAAGCGGACACGAATAAAACAAAACAGAAAACAAAAAAGCACCCCTGGCAGGAATCGAACCTGCGACACCAGCTTTAGGAATGCGTGAA
>CAZKTR010000134.1:0-8252 GCA_964555525.1 uncultured Pirellulaceae bacterium | reverse complement strand
CAGCAGCAATATAATTTGCAACGTCAAACCAGTTCAGTCGGCTATCGTTCGCAGCAAACTTCGGCCAGCGGGCAAGCAACTCCGGTGGACAATCGTGTTGCTCAACCAACGCTTGCCACGCGTGGAAATGCCGTCAGCACTAGCACAGCTCGTACGACAACTGCCAAAATGAACCAGCCGGTTGTGCAGCAAGTGAGTTCGACAACGACTAGCAATCGAGATAGTTCGGTCGCTTCAGCGGATTGGTCGTCATGGGTGACTGCTAAAAGCCCATCCACTACAGGCGACGAATCGACTACTAACAGTACTACGGTGGCCAAGCAGGCAACGCCCGTTGCTAATAGTGTCGCAAAGCCGCAATGTTGTTGCGTACCGCAGAACTGTTGTGTGCCACGAAACTGTTGTGCGCCTACGACGCCAGCGCCGACCACACCGGCACCGGTCTTTCGCCCGCAAACGGTAACTCCATTGGCGCGTCCTGTGGCGAATCAAGTGCCCTCATTGGGATTGCCAAACTTGGCGGCGAATCAAGTGCCCACTTTGGGGCCAAGTGCTAATTCGACTTTTGGTGGTTTTTTGGGACAAGCCGGCGCTAACTACCAGGTTCAGCCACTGGGCAGCAATCAGTTTCAGGCCGGTTTGGGCGTACCGCAATTCCGATCAACGGGGAATTTTGGCAGTGGCAATTGGTTCTCCAACGGGCTCTTTGGCACCGGAGCCTATACGCCGTTGTTACCACTTGTGAATGCTCAAGGGGCTCGTCTGGGCCAAGGGATCATTGGCCAACCAACCGCTTATATGGATGGTCAGCCGTTGCGGAATTTATTGCGTTACCTTTCCCCGTAGAACGGCGAAGGCAAATCCTAAGTCCAAAAAGATTCGGCGTACCTCACTCTTGTGATTGTTGGCACGGGTTCTTGCCGGTACACAGGTCGCTTAACTTACAAAACGGGCACTGCTTGACATTCGTATCCTCCGGCTCATCGTCCATTTCATCACTGCGATAGCCGATGGTATCTCGCCAGCCACAGTTGAGGCATTTTAGTTCGTAGGCATCGATCGTGAGGTCGTCGGATTCGAAATGGTTGTATTTGCAAACCAGCTCACACTTGGCTTTGCCGAGCTGTGGGCATTTGTCATTGGGGGGCGTGGTGGGGCGCATTGGATCCTAGTGTGTTTCTGGTGGCCATGTAATCCTGAGATACTCGGTTAAAAGATACCTTGCCCCTACTGAGCTTGCGACCATATGTGTTAAAATAAAAACTCTCAACTTGATGACGACTTCTGGTTGGAAATGTTGAACTGATGCAATTGAAACATAGTTTTGATCAATGTTTAATGGTTCAAAATTTTCCCGACCCTTGAAAATTAACCTAGCCAACCGACCCAATGGCCAAATCGAAAAAAACGCTCGCTGAAAAAGCCGATAAGTTTCTCTGTTACCAAAAATCCGTTCAGTCACCCGATCACGAAGTCGAGTTCTTTGAGCAGGCTTATCGTGACGTGTTTAAGAAAAAACCGTATTCGTTGCGCGAGGATTTTTGTGGCACCTTCGCCGTCTGCTGTAGTTGGGTGGCGACGAGTTCCAAGCGAACGGCGCTCGGCGTTGATCTGTGCCCTGAGACATTGCAGTGGGGCCGCGATAATAATCTGGCCAAGCTAAACGAAGATCAGCAGAAGCGAATTCGTCTATTGGAACAAGATGTTCGTAAACTGAATCGCCCGCGGGCGGATGTGTTGGCGGCTCAAAATTTCTCGTTCTGGATTTTTAAGACCCGCGCCGAAGTAGTGGCATATTTCAAAGCGGCCTTTAAGAACATTACCGACAAAGGCGTCATGGTGATGGACATGATGGGCGGCGGTGATTGCTATATCGAAGGGCATGTTGATAAGCGTAAGATCAAAAAAGGGAAACGTGGATTTAGTTACCACTGGAAACAGGTTTCTTACAACCCTGTCAATCACGATGCGTCGTTTGCGATTAGTTTTAAGTTTAAAGACGGAAGTAAGCTTAAGCGGGCGTTCGAGTATCACTGGCGTTTTTGGTCGTTGCCAGAGGTATGCGAGATGTTGGAAGAAGCCGGTTTCGCCGAATCGCACGTGTACTTTGAAGAGGAAGACGAAGACGGCGAAGACACTGGCGAGTGGAGTCGGCGGACGGTCAGTCCGAGTGCTCCCTGTTGGATTGCCTACGTGGTGGCAGTAAAGAAGTAGCTGCTAGTGCTTTGTCACAGCTAAGAATTAGGGTTGGCAGTTTGAGCCGTTTTGGCGATAGCCTCGGTTTTCGCAGCTTCAACCGAGGCTATCGCCAAAACGGTTCATCCTAAAATTAAGCTGTCACAAAGCACGAGGCAGTAAGAAAATCGGAAATACAAGCTTGCGGCGCAAGCAAGTGCATTTTTCAAAATAAGCTGTCGGATTCACTCGCTCGCGCGTCGAGCTTGTAATCGCGTTTCCAAACCCTAGCTTCAAATAGAGATTTTCTTCCAAGAAGTGGGCAGATGAAACTCAGCGAAAACTGAATTCTAGGGATCCCGGCGGCCGCATTCTGTTTCAAACCCCTCGCAGGTCGTTGCTAGCACCGTAGATCAACCTAGGTTTTTAAAACTCCCTAGATTAAATTTTGGTCTCGAATCAATCTACTCACCCCCCGTGAATCGTCGAACGGAATCGACATCCACAACGCTGGAGCTGCAGGCTATTGCCTGACCAAAGCGTTTGGATGCTCAACATGGAGCGAACAAATGAAGCTAGAACAAATTGAAATCGATGCAGGCCCAGGATTACGATCGGTTCAACTGAATGAAATTTCGAACGCCTTAACATTCGTGTACGGAGAAAAGGCAACTGGCAAATCTGCCATCGGACGGTTTTTCCAAAACCTCCTCTTTGGTCAACATGGTGACTTGGCAACTGGTACCAACGTTCGAGTTGGACGCAGTCGAGTGAATCTTGTTGGGCAACGTTTCGACTTGCTACGTCGCGCAGGGGATGGAAACGTACTGTCCGTACAAGCTCTCGACGGCTATCAGCCAGCAGCGCCGATCACACAGGCGGATTTGACCGCCAATGTATCGCCGAGTGTATACGATACGGTTTTCAATTTCAGTTGCCGTGACACTCGCAGCAATGCTGGTCGCCTAGCGACAGTGTTGCATCGTGAATTGGGTGTCGACTTAGGTATTCAAGCCGCCGGCGATGATTCTGGTTTGATACGTCATCAGCAAGACTTGGAGACGCTCCGGTCACAGTTGGTTGCCGTTGAAGCAAAAATGGTTTCATTGAAGAATGAACGTGCTGACATCCTGCGGTTGGAAACAAACCAAATTGATTTTCAACGCCAATTGGCATCGTTGGATTCTTTGATTGCAACCACCCAAGCACGGATTAGCGAAATTGGATCGAGTCCTTCGATCGATCAGTTGTCACGAATCGATGCCGAGATCCAATCGTTACGGTTGCGGATTGATAACGCTCCAACGGAAGTCATCTACCCGGTTGTGGAAAAGCAAGCCGAAGATACCTCGTTGTATAACCGTCTTGATGAACTGGAAAATCAAATTCGGCGTTGGCGGAATGTGCAATCCGACGTTCAAAATCAACGCGTGCGCCTACGTGACGAGATGTTGGTGTGGAACGAATTGACGCTTGAGTCAAACGAACACCCCTATCACAACGCTCGAGAAATCCTAGTTGCGTTGGAGAGCAAGGTCGATCAGGCTGAACGAAGTGCCAACCATTGGGCCAGCGTCGACGATTCGTCTCGAATCGATACGGACCAATTGGCGGGATCGTTGGGTGATTTGTGCCAGCATATGCGAGACGATTTGTATCGCTTGTGCAATGAGTTGTCTCATCAGTATAAGCACTTGCGACACAAGTCAGCCGCAACAGAGCTTAAACAGTTGCGTCGATGTTACACCGAAATGGGCGAAAACATTGATCGATTGGTGCAACGAAGAGCCGGTTTGATTAAAGAGATTCAGCTATATGATCCTGCCGGGGCGGATTTGATCGTACGGGCCGATTCAAAGTTCTGCCAGTGTGCGCAGCATGAAGGCTACTTGGAAGCTCGTAAGCGGTTTGTCGGCCCAGTTGCCAACCCCGTTTCGCAACCAGTTCGGATCGAACCAGATTTGAGCCACGAACGAAATCGGCTGGCGTCGTTGGAAGCCGAGCGAACTGCAATGCTGTCTCGCCAAGGTCGTTATGACACAGAATTAAACGAGCTAAACCGTCAGCTTGCCGATCAGCTTCGCCAGCGAGATGATTTGGTCAACCGATTGATCTCATTTGATCAAACTCGCATCTCGGGTATTGATGCCGAATTGTCGCGGCTTGAGGACCAGCGTCGAGCGATTCACGCCCAGCAAAACAGTCAGCCGCAAGCCGTTGCGACGGACCCGATTTTATCGCGTGCGGCCAGTTGGTTGCCGCGATTGACCTCGGGTGCATACGTTCGAGTGTACTTGGCCAAAACCGCTCATTCTGACTTGTTGCAATTAGAAGTCCAAGCAGCCAATGGCCAAGTGGTAGCGTTTGACAGGTTGCATCCGAGTACTCAGGATCAAGTTTATCTATGCCTTGCGTTGTCGGTTAAAGAACAATTGCAGGTCAGCTTTGGCGTTGAATTGCCGACGATGATTGACGATGTTTTTGTTCATGTCGAAAATGATAAAATTAACCCAACGGCTGATTTGCTGACTGATTTTGTGCGGCAAGGTCATCAAGTGATTTTGTTCTCGCAACATCGCTACTTGGCCGATCGCTTCCCAGAAGTGCGGGTTCTGGAATTGAATCAGTCGCCGGTATCGACACCAATTGTTTCAATGGCTCGACGACGTGAAACGCGAACGGCTCATGATCAAATCCACCGTGTGGTTAAGCCTACTACGGATGGGATTGCGAATCTTCGTCAAGAAGTTTCACGCACGCAGGCTAACCAAAATCGTACCGCTCCGTATCCGCTGTCGAAATACAAACGCAATGACGATGTGTTGTTGGGCGGCCGTCCTCGGATCTATTCAGAGCCAGTAGTTGGTACTAGGGTGGATGATCGGATGCACGCGAGTCAGGCAAGTTATCGCACACCCTCGTCGCACCAGTTTTCTACGTTGCCGGTTGAGGAGTTTGCTGAACAAATTCATCTAAGTCCAGCGGTTGACGAACGTACGCAGCTTGTCGACATTCGATTGTTCAGTGCGGATGATTTGAGGTTTTTCAAAGACCACCGAATCGTAACCGTTGCCGATCTTTTCCGGATCAATGAAGATCATGCCGAAGGAATCGGGATCGCTTCGGAACAAGTAGAAGCTTGGCAATCCGAATTGTGGTTGTTATCAACCATTCCGGGTATCAAAGATGTTGAGGCTCGGTTATTGGTTGCCGCAGGCATCAATGGGCCTGGTGAGTTGATTAGTTTGTCGGTTCAGGCTTTCATTGAAAGAATCCATCGATACAAACAAATGAACAGCGGTCGCGGTGGCGGAATTGCTGATTCGATTGATTTTGAGCGAGTTTCGACTTTGCAACGAAATGCCAGTCGGTCTCGTGATCGATGGCAGCAACGACAGCGTCCTTACTTTGTAGCGCGTAGTACGCGGCGGCGAGGTGAGTACAGTAGCAGCAATGGGCAATCGCGATCCAGACAGGGTTTCCAAAGCGAACGAAGTTCTCGTGACCAAACGAGTGCAGTTCGGCCAAGTCGCCCAGTTCGGGACAGTCAGCGGCGAGAGTACCGCGCACCCTACAGCCAGTCGGATACAGATCGAGAAGCGAGGCGCTCGCGAACCAGTCGTAGCGATCGCGGTGAACGAGTTGCGCGTCCATCACGTCCGTTTAGGGAGCGAAATGACCAGCGGAACAACCAGCGCGATGATGAGCGAGTAAGTCGATCTTTGCGATCAGAAACAAACGAGCGAGAGGTAATCGTCGCGCCATCTTTGGCTCCAGTGCCGAGCCGTTCAATTCGAAAGTCAGGAACGGACCAGACTAGCCGACCGGCAGCCAGCGATGGCTCTAAGAAGAAGCTTAAATTCTATTTGAATTTAGGTGATCAGTTGGAAGCCGCACCATCAATTGGTGCCAGAACCGCTGAGCGTTTTGAAGCGATTGGGGTTATTACGGTTGACGATTTCTTGAAGCAAACCGCTGAGTCGATGGCGACCAAGTTGAATTACAAGCGAATTACCGCCAGCGTCATCCGCGAGTGGCAACATCAGGCTCGACTGGTTTGCCGAATCCCAAATCTACGTGGACATGATGCTCAGTTGTTGGTCGGTTGTGATATTACTGAACCGGAGACCTTGGCGACCATGCAGCCGCAAAGTTTGTTAAATGTGATTTTACCATTTGCGGAGTCCAAGGAAGGCGTTCGGATTATTCGAAACGGTAAGAAGCCGGACCTTGAAGAGATCAACGACTGGATCGCATGGGCGGCAGAGATGCGAAGCATCCAAGCTGCCTGAAGGGATAAGGACTAGCGGCGCTAAAAAGTACTAGCAGCGCTAAATAGTTTAACGACTAGCCGGAAGGCGCCGGCGTCAGCGCCGGCTCAAAAAACACCGGTCACAACCACGTGAGCGATAAAACCCAAGAGTTAGAACCAAAAAAGGCGCTCGGCCTCAGTATTGAATTCGCACTTCAAGCAAGCACCTTGCAAAGATGCGCTGAGGTTCCGCCGCGGTTCATCCGGCCACGCTTTGGTTTTACCGATCGCGCGGCGGTATCGCAGGCAGCGCACTAAAAGTGTTTGATCAAATAAAAAAACGCAGGCTCAAAGGCCTGCGTTGGTGTCTAGCTGAGCGTATCAGGTCGATTAAAAGTCTAAATTTTGGTTTGCCACATCGCCTTCGTCGATCCCAGCAACCGCTTGTAAAACGACCAGATCAGTGTCTTCGCTAACGAAGTGAGACGAACCGTCGCCATTGGCAACATTAGCACCACCAGAGTGATTACTTGAGATACATAGTTCGTGATGAGGTTGAGGCTCCGAAGTTCCACTTCCATCCGAAACATCGAAACTGTTGATCTCGCGAGCAATCGCGCGAGAAAAATCGAGCCGGTTGTCGGGCCCCGCGCCTTCGGCTCCAAATGACCAGCGAGGGTACCTGTTTCTGAAAGTACGATCCCCATTTAGAGAATTACTTCGAGAAGCTTCAATGATTGCGAGCGTGTTGGACATCCCATCACGAACGTCTGTCGTGTCGACACCACGCTTGGTTGCCGCTGCGAATGGCGAGGTGCCAACAGTGGGCGAGAAGAGGCCTCTAAGCCCGATCGTTCCATGCATATTTCCAGGAATAGTGACTGCAAAATCGTTTGCAGCAGTATAAGGGCCATTGGGATCCAGAGATACCGGACCCGCTGAGGTCGCGTAATGAGAGGTGAAGCTTCCAGGGAAGTTAGTAGCATCGAACTGCGCCTGAGTTGCAGAATCACAGCGGAAAGTATCTATCTCGATGCCTGCTAATTCGATTCTAGGATCAGTTGCGGTGCTGGCGCGGAAATCGTCGTAGATTGGGGTTTGGTCAAGCATCGGCAAAATACGAACTAAGTAACTCTCGCCGTCGTTAGAGACTGCCGCAGGGTATTGCTGATTAGAGCTTTCGTAGTTAGCACAAGCTAACGCGATGTTCTTGATCTTGTTTAAGCAGGATGCACGACGACCTTGTTCGCGAGCAGCTTGAACGGCCGGCAGAAGCATGCCAACTAAGATACCGATGATTGCGATGACGACAAGTAATTCAACAAGCGTAAAACCCTTGTTAAAACGGGAAGGCTTTGATGGCATAGGGATTTCTCCAAAAATCAGTTGTTCGATCTCAGCGACCAGCAAACGATATTTAAAGGTTTGACTGATGAGTGAGTTGTTTGTCTAGCGAAAGGCTCAGCTGATACCAAGCACAAACATATCAACACAATGGAATATTGCTTTTGTGGTCACTATTAAAGATGTTATCGCCACAACGGACATGTCTTCACTAATTGTAGGATTCGAACGGGCCTATACCGGAGCTCAAAACATCAAGTGCCTAGAAACACTACTGTGTTGCGGCGTTACTTCTGGATTTGACGATAAATTCGTGGGATTTAACGAATAATTGGCCGCTTGGACTACTGGACACTATTTAGATCCATCCACCTTCATAGAGGGGGTTAGCACGATCCAAGTCTGAAAGAGGGACATCGTCTCGTCCAGGCAATGTGTCGTCCAGACAAACGTTTGGAGCGTTTGGGGACAGCGTTTGGGG
>CAZKTR010000133.1:0-8403 GCA_964555525.1 uncultured Pirellulaceae bacterium | reverse complement strand
CAGAGGTTTTCGAAGTCTGCCGTATGCTGGCCAATGACGAAGTCGCTCAGCCAGTCGCTCAAGCAGCCGCTTGGAACATCGAGAATAATCTTTCTTGGGAAGAATTGTTGGTTAAGAATCGTGTCGAGCGAATGGATGGTTCATTCGAACGATACTTCCACCCGAACCATATCCGGTTTGCTACACAGGTCGTGACCGTGGCAACTGAACGTGCGGAGCAGCGTGCGAAGCTGACACCGGAAACCGAAGAAGAGCCAGAGAGCGGCCGATATACTGCTGAAACAGTGAACGAATAAGCGATCAATCGCTTGTTCCTAATAAAAACCAAGAAGCCGAGCGATCAAACGCTCGGCTTTTTTGTTTGGCGGTACTGCAAACTGTTCGAGAAAACCTGTTTAAGAAACTAATACCTTCCATGAATCTTTGGCTTCCCTACTGCCAGATGAAAACCGCCGCCAAGCCGCTTGAGGTGGTTAGCAACGAAGGTTCTTTGTTGACACTCGCAGACGGACGCCAACTGGTGGATGGTATCGCATCGTGGTGGACTGCGTGTCATGGCTATTGTCACCCAGCGATCGTGGAAGCCATTCAGCAGCAAGCGGCGGTCTTGCCTCATGTGATGCTGGGCGGAATCGTCCACCAACCAGCGCTCAAGTTATCCGAGCGACTGGCGAGTTGCTTGCCCGGCGATGGTAACAAAGTGTTTCTGTCGGACTCCGGTTCGGTTGCTGTCGAAGTTGCTATGAAAATGGCGGTTCAGCATTGGGCCAATCAATCCGCAACTGGCAAAACAACTCGGCACAAGTTCGTTTGCTTCCGCGACGCCTATCACGGCGATACTTCCGGCGCGATGAGCTTGTGTGATCCAGTCGATAGTATGCATTCAAACTTTCGCGGCTTTATACTGGAGCAGTTCCCGCAATCGATTCCCGACACCGATGAAGCCGAAGCGGAGTTTGATCAATTTATCGCATCGCAAAAGCAATCGCTGGCCGCTGCGATCATTGAACCGCTAGTGCAAATGGCTGCGGGAATGAGATTTCATTCAGCGGATTCGTTGGCTCGGATTCGACGAGTTTGCGATCGGCACGATGTGTTATTGATTGTGGATGAAGTGGCCACAGGATTCGGCCGAACGGGAACGATGTTTGCGTACCAGCAGGCTCAGATTCAGCCCGATATCTTGTGCGTCGGCAAAGGCTTGACAGGATGTAGTGTAGGACTGGCGGCAACCATTGCTAGCGCCAAAGTTTACCAGCCGTTTCATGCCGATCGCTGGGAAGCTGCATTAATGCATGGGCCGACCTACATGGGCAACCCGATCGCTTGTGCGGCCGCGAACGCTTCAATCGATTTGTTTGAAAGCCAACCGCGTTTGGAGCAAGTGCGTTCCATCGAGCAGCAGCTGGAACAACATTTGAAGCCACTGGCCGAATACGATCACGTGGATCAAGTTCGCTGTTTGGGAGCGGTCGGTGCGGTAAGGATGAAAGCAGAAGTCAACGTAGCAGCAGCAACCCGTTTTTTTGTTCAGTGTGGCGTTTGGCTACGCCCCATTCGCGACACGATTTATCTCGCTCCTGCGTTCACGATTGAGCCCGATGAATTGTCACAGTTGTGTGATGCGATAGCGGAGTACGTTCGAGCGGCTGGTTAAACACTTCCTTCGTCGCGTTTTATGAGCCCTTGCCATTACGAGGTTTTCCAATTTCATCTCCACAGGCTAAAATGCCGCATCCGTCTTTAAGTTACTGCGACAGTCCGGTTTGCATGCTATAGTTTCGATCTATCGCCTTGTCGGTCAGGCTTTACAACGGTTGTAAAGTGTTTTTGATCTTTTTCTGTTTCGAGTGAGTCCAGAACGTGTCTTCAATTCCGCCAAGGGAACCTCAAGGCGAGGTCCCGTCGAACCCGAATCCGTTCTTACCCCCCGAGTACAATTTACCCGTGGTGGAACTTGCCGACCGGGACTACATGGAGCCAAATCCTCAACCGCTTACCTTAGGCGGGATCATCTCATGGCTGATGATTGGCTTGGCCGTGACCAGCTTGGTGTTATTAGTTGCCGTTCAGCAACTCAGTCAAGCTACCGAAGTTGGCGGCGATGCAACCGATGCTGATTTGATGCAGGCCGAGATCCAGACCAAGATGCTCGTGGGGCAAAACAATCTCGACAAGGTGCTTCCGGTTTCCGAAGAAGAAGTCCCTGAGCAGCCGATACCGGAAGAGATCGATGCGGGATGTTACGAGCAACGGTTGGTTTACGCGTCGCTAAAAAACGAGGTTGAAGGCCCCGAGAGTGCTCGCGAATACCTCCAGTCGTTGGACGAACGAGTCGAAGAACTTCAGGCAGAAGAACTTCAAGAAGGCATCCCCGGAGAAGAGCGGTTCGAGCTAACCGAGGATCAGCGAGAGTTGCGAGATGCGATGGGCGAACTGCTTACTGAATACGAGGCGGGGAACTTTTCAGATTCGGGAGTTTCCGAAGAATCGAAAGAATTGATCAAAGAACGGCTGGGCTTTCCCGGGGAATTATTTTTATTGCCCGAGGGGACCGACCAACAAGCCATGCGAGACAATTTGATCGGCGGTGTCGCCGCTTCATTTAGTGTCATGATGGTATTGGTAATGTTTGGGCTGCTCGCCGGAGTCGTCGGTATTGGGTGTTGCGCCATGTTACCAATGATGATCACCCAAAACCGACTGGTGTCGTACTTTTTTCTTAGCCCCACCAATCACAACATCTATATCCAAACGTTTGCCATTTGGTTGGTTGGATTTTTTGGGACTTCGATCTTAATGGGGCTGCTGGAACTTTCTCCGGAAGCTGGCATGTTGATCCAGCCAGTTGTGTTTTTTGGATCGTTGCTGTGTTTGGCGTACCCACTGCTCCGCGGCGTTACTTTTCGCCAGCTACGTTACGATATTGGCTGGACGATCGACCGTCCGGCGGGGGATACGGCTTTCGCTGGAGTGGCTTATTTAGCGACATTACCATGCTTGATTCCTGGTATTGTTATCATTGCGATTTTTACCGCAATCGCTGGTTATTTTACTGAACTTCATGAATTCGCTCGACAGACCGCACCGAGTCATCCAATCCAAGAATATCTCTCCAACGGCAACTGGTTTATGATTCTGATGGTATTCGTGACCGCTTGCATCGCTGCTCCGGTGGTCGAGGAAACGATGTTTCGGGGGGTATTGTATCGGCATCTGCGAGACTGGTCTCAGGCGTGGGCTCGCTGGGCCAGCATTGCGTTTTCAGCGGCCTTGAACGGTTTTATTTTTGCCGCAATCCACCCTCAAGGGATCGCTGCAATCCCCGTTTTGATGACTTTGGCGATTTGTTTCTCGCTGGTCCGTGAATGGCGAAACAGTTTGCTGACGCCGATGTTGATGCATGGGATTCACAATACGGTAGTGACTTGTGTTTCGTTGTTAATTTTGTGATGATGTCGGCCCAAATCGATATCCAAACAAACTCTAAAGATTGACGAGACAAATCTGATGGCACAAATCAACGACAACTATCTGAAACTTCAAGCGGGCTATTTGTTTCCAGAGATTGGTCGGCGGGTAAACGCTTTTATCGACGCTAACCCAGAAGCCAACGTCATCAAGATGGGCATCGGCGATGTCACTCAACCGCTATGCCCAGCGATTATCAAAGCGATGCATAACGCCGTTGATGAAATGGCCGTCAAAGAAACGTTCCGCGGCTACGGCCCCGAACAAGGATATTCGTTTTTGCGAGACGCCATCGCCAAGCATGATTTCCAAGATCGTGGTATCGATGTCGCGGCCGACGAGATTTTTGTTTCAGATGGTTCCAAGTGTGACTCAGGCAACTTGCTGGACATCTTTGGTGCCGATAACACGATCGCGGTTTTGGATCCCGTCTATCCGGTCTACGTCGATACAAACGTTATGGCTGGACACACCGGTCCGGCTGATGAAACGGGGCGCTTTGGCAAACTGGTTTACATGCCTGTTACCGCGGAATCAAATTTCGAGCCTGCGTTGCCAACCGAAAAGGTTGACTTGATCTACCTCTGCTACCCGAACAACCCAACAGGCACCGTGGCAACTCGCCAGACGCTAGAGAAGTGGGTCGCATACGCCAAAGAAAATAATTCGATCATCTTCTACGATGCCGCTTACGAAGCCTTCATTTCCGATCCGAATGTTCCGCGTTCTATTTTCGAAATCGAAGGCGCACGTGAAGTCGCGATCGAACTACGCAGCTTTAGCAAGACGGCTGGCTTCACTGGAATCCGTTGTGGCTTCACCGTGATTCCAAAAACGCTGATGGGCAAAACCTCTGACGGTCAACTGCAATCGGTTCACGCACTTTGGAATCGCCGCCACTGCACAAAGTTCAACGGTGTGTCTTACCCGGTCCAACGCGGGGCCGAAGCGGTTTACTCTACCGAAGGTCGTGAGCAAATCAGCGAATTGATCGCGTTCTACATGAACAACGCTCGCCTGCTTCGCGAAGGCTTGACGGAAGTCGGGTTCGAGGTCTACGGTGGCGAGCACGCTCCTTATGTTTGGATTAAGACCCCTGGCGACATGACCAGTTGGGATTTCTTTGACCAGTTGCTCAGCAAGTCACACATCGTCGGCACGCCCGGCAGTGGGTTCGGTGCTGCTGGCGAAGGTTACTTCCGCTTAAGTGCTTTCAATAGCCTTGAAAACACCAAGGAAGCGCTTAGCCGAATCAAAGAAGCTTACTCGGCTGCCCAAGCGTAAGCAGTAATCAATCTTTGAGGAGACTTTTGGCCGCAGCAGCCGAGGTCGAATAGGCAGCATGGGCGACCGGGGCGCCGGAAAGGTGGCGACAGTTGCCTCTGGCCTGTCTTCCGCGCCGGTGGATCCAAAGGCGACTATAAATGCCGTCGTAGCTGGGCTCGCCAGAGTTCAGGGGCCTTATGTGTAGCATCCCGAAGTCTGGCGACTCCGGCTACGGGAACCGACTAAAAGGCGGAACTACAAACTTCGCTAGCGAGTGATCTCTATTGGGTGAATTTGGCCAATCTGGTATCAAGATGCCGGTCCAGAGCTGCGCGGAAACTTATGCCGTGTAGCGAATTAACTGGCGAAATGGCATGGATGCCGCAATCAACCCGACTTTAAAAGTTTAATCGCTCACGATCAGTGGCCCACTTTTAGATCAGGGCGATAAGTATTTGGCTTCCATGGTTTTTCGCTTCCCCTGCGAACACTCGTTCTCGAGAACAACCATGGCTCAAAACATAGACGATATCGTCGACGAATTTGAAAACAACGACCTTATCGGATCCGCCAGCTCCTCTGGTTTCACAGGCAAAAAGATCGGTCGCTTCATCGCCGTTGCTTTGTTCCTGGCCTTGGGAACCTTTGCGGTCATCTATTCGATGTCTCGCACAAGCGATTCACATGCAGACAACGAAAATGAGATTGGCTCAGGACTTGCTGACGCTGGTGATGCAGCGCTCGACAAAACAGGCGATGCGCTAAACAACCTCACCGGTGGCAAATACAGCGAAGTCGTTACTGCAGGCAAAAATGCTGCTGACAAATTTGCGAAGGTACCAGCTAGTCAGAGCCAGAGTAAGCTTCCTAGCAGTACGTTTCCCAAACCAAACAACAGCTTTGCAAAAGCACCTGCCACTCCGAAGGCTGCCCCTTACAAGTCACCGGTGCCGCCACCGGTTTTACGCTCTAAAAAGCCAGAGCCGCCAGCAAGATTTGCAGCGGCTCCCGGCAAACCGATCATCACCAGCCAAGGTGGTTTTGGCGAGCTCAAAAAAGCTCCTCAACCGCCTGCCAACAATCGCTTCGCCGCCCCGTCGGCGTTACAACAAAATGCGGCTGACGCTGGATCGCTCGTTCGCAAATCCGGCGCTGAAGCCAAGCAGCTACTGGGTAACCTCGCCCAAGCGCCAGCAGCCGTTCAAAACAAAACTGCAGGAGTCGTTGACTCAGCGAATCGTTCGTTGGGCAACCTGACCAACCAGGCCAAGAACGCTTTTGGCAACACTACTAAATCGGCACAGGGATCAGCTAACCGCGGTTTCGGTGCGCCGGCGATTAAAGCTCCGGATCGTTTTGGTCAGCCTAGTCGTTTTGGTCAGCCGTTAGCCAAATCGGAAGCCCAGCCCGCTAAGAGCCCGTTTGCAGCGTTACCCAAAGCTGCGCCTTTCGCGGCGACAAATAGTTCGTCGTCGAGAAACAATTCATCGTCGAGTCGCTTTCCTGCTAACCTTCGCGCTTCGGCTACGCCACAACCCAAGCCTACTCAGCGAACCATTCCAACAGCCACCGTCTCTACTTCAAACCGCTTAACTCCGGCTTCCACCGTCACGCGGCCGCCGATTACCCCTCGCCCGACTCCCCGAGCAACTCAATCGCCTTCAAAAAGCAGTTTTGGCAGCTATACCGGATCATCCCCTCAACGCGGGCCAGCCGCACGGGTTGCCGCGGTAACTCGCGACGTTCCCGGCGACCGACGGCTCGATGGCGTCCAAGCTCCTTCGCTTAGCATCGAAAAGCTATCGCCCAGAGAAATTCAAGTCGGTGAACCAGCAGACTTCCAAATCGTACTCCGCAATGTGGGCCGAGTCGCGGTGGACGACGTTCAGGTGTTTGACCAAATCCCTGAAGGAACCGAGTTCATCAGCGCCACGCCAGCACCATCGCAGAAAAGCAACCGTCAACTTAATTGGGACGTCGGTACACTCAGCCCAGGCGTGGAAAAAAGAATCAACATCAAACTTAAACCAACCAAGCCCGGTGAAATCGGTAGCGTGGCTCAATACACTTTCGCTGCTCGCTCATCGATGCGAACTCGCGTCACCCAACCGGTGCTCGAGATTACTCACCGCACCAAGCCCCAAGTTTTGATTGGCGGCGACGTTTTATTTGACGTGATCGTGACCAACAAAGGTGACGGCCCAGCCAAAGACGTTTTAATTCAAGAAGATGTACCCGAGGAGTTGAAATTCCGTGAGGGCTACCGCGAGATCGAATACGAAGTCGGTACATTGATGCCGAACCAATCACGCAACGTTCGTCTGGCACTTAAAGCACAGAAGGCCGGCAAGTGCCAAAACGTTATTTTTGCCAGCGGAAGTGGTGGTTTGAAATCGCAACACAAACTTAACCTTGAAGTCGTCGCACCAAAACTTAAAACAAAGTCTTCAGGACCTAGCGTTCGCTTTTTGGGTCGCAAAGCCAAGCATACTTTCTCGGTCTCCAATCTTGGAACCGCGCGAGCAACCAACGTCAACTTGATCGCACGACTGCCAAGTGGTTTGCGATACGTGCAGTCCAACAACAAAGGCACCTACAACCGTAATTTGCATGCAGTCTTGTGGGAACTTGCTGAACTTCAAAACGGCGTTGATGCGAGCGTCGAAGTGATGACCGAACCGATTGCTATTGGCAACCAACCGATCAAATTTGAAGCCACTGCGGATTTAAAAATGCGTGACACGACCGACCATCCATTAGTGGTTGAGCACCTCGTGGATGTCTTTATCGATATCGACGACGTGTTGGATCCCATCGAAATTGGCAGCGAAACCAGTTACCGCGTGCAGGTAGTTAACCAAGGTACGAAGGTCGCGACCAATGTGAAACTGCAAGTTGACTTCCCAAACGGGATCAAGCCAACCACCGTCGACGGCCCCTTGGCTAATCAGATCCGCGGCCAGCAAATCGTGTTCTCGCCGATCGAGAGCCTCAAGCCGGGGGCTCGGTTGAGCTTTGTTGTTTCGGGGCAGGGCAAGGCCGCAGGTGACCACCGTGTGGTATTAAAAATGAATACCGACGGGCGTTCAACGACGGTTTCTAAAGAGGAATCCACCCGCGTTTACTCTGACCGCTAACACGAAATGGGCCAGCGCGGGAGAGCTTCTTCGACTGGCCCTCAGACGGCTTTTAGGCGGGTTGACGGCTAATTCGAGTGATTAGGCAAGGCACGTCCCTTGTCGAGCCCACAAATCGGGATCTTTTTCGAAAAACCACCGGAATCAGCCGTTATTTGTATTTCTAGTTTCTGGTAACCTGTTGGGCCATCTTGACCCCAAAAAAGCAGCTCTGAATCTTCAAGCTGCTTGGAATGGTTACCCGACGCGTTAGCGAGGATTTTTCACGGGTTCCTCGCTAACGCGTCGGGTTACCAATCAAGATGACCCAACCAATTTTGACCTCCAACACAAATAGAGTAATGCGACGACCACTGATTGCAGGCAACTGGAAAATGAACTTGAGCAAAGCCGACGCGGTTGCGCTGGCCCAAGGCTTAGCAGCTGGATCAGCAGACAAGTGCGACGTTCTCGTTTGTCCAACTCCTGTTTACGTCGATGCCGTTAGCACGGCCGTCGCGGGCTCGCACGTGGCAGTTGGTGGGCAAGA
>CAZKTR010000132.1:0-8421 GCA_964555525.1 uncultured Pirellulaceae bacterium | reverse complement strand
TCATTTGCTAAAAAACGCAGCGGATAGACTTCTGTCTTGGCCTTCTCAATCGACGCTTCTACTTGCCAACTCGACAGCCCGATGACCAGCACAACCACCAACAGCATCAATGTCGACAGTGAAACTCGTGGCCTTAACATTCGCCGGGCTCGATTCATCTCGGGCCTCCTTGCGATTGCTGAGGACTATGCTCAATCAATCCAGGTTCGCCAAAACTAAATTGGAAAAACAACTTTTCAGAAACCCCACCATGCAAACCAAACTTCGCCGCCATTGTCAATAATTCATCCGGAAGGTTGACACTCAACAAAACCACTTCCTGATTCACATCAATCTCGATCGCGTCCTCCTGGCCAAGGACTTCAATTTCTAAATCGTCCCAATGCGGCTTGCAAATGAGCTCCAATACCGGGTCTCCAACCCTAGATCGGTACCCCCCTCTTGCCGTCTGCATATCAATGTAAAGCTTATTCCCAACATATTCAAAACGCGCACTCACATGCTCAAGCTTACTTTCCCAACTGCCTCCATAACCAAAACCAGCAGCACGCTCGCCGAATTCCGCCCGATACGCCGTTTCGAACCCACTTGGCTTGTGCACTCGCCACATAAACAACATCGGATCATTGGTGTCAACGCTTTGCACCAAGTACTTACTTGAATCGCGAACACGAAATCCGTCTAACTTCTCAATCAATTGATTTCGTTCTTGAGACAGCGCACGGTACTCTTGGCCACGTATCAGTAAACGCCCACCAGCGACCAAGAGGATCAGAATCAAAATGGCGTTGAGAAATTTAGTCATGTTTAAAACTCGACGAACACGAATAAATGCGAACGTGATATTTACCGAGTCTTTTAAAAAACCGAAAATTGCATTCGCGTTGATTGGTGTGCGGTCGAGGTCTCTTTTAGGAATTTCTAATACGCTTCGGAATCTTTGATCTGAACGTAACTCTCGTACCTTCGCACGTCCAGCTTACCGTCGGCGACGGCCCATTTGACCGCACAATCGTCTTCGTGCGTATGAGTGCAATCAGGAAAACGGCAACCATTAATAAACGGACGAAGATCACGAAAGTACCCCGCGACCTCTTCAGGGATCACATCCCACAATTGAAATTGCCGAATCCCCGGCGTATCGATCAAGTGTCCACCGTTTTCCAGCGGAATTAATTTCGCAGCCGTCGTAGTATGCCGGCCTTTTTGGTTCTCATCGCTAACCGTCCCCACTCGCAGTTGCAAACCTGGCTCGATCACATTCAACAGCGAAGACTTACCAACCCCCGACTGCCCTGTCACCACGCTATCGCGGCCGGAAACCATTCTTTTCAACCGCTCGACCCCTAAACCGGTCTCGGTCGAAGTTAACAAAACGGGATAGCCCATTTGAGCCCAAACGCCGATCACGGGTTGAAGATCCGCCACGTCCACCAAATCAGCTTTGTTAATCACGATAATCGGATCGATGTTCGCTTTTTCGGCACTGATCAAATACCGGTCAATCAAATTCGGCTTCAACTGCGGCTCAGCGGCCGAAGCAACAATGCACACAAAATCGATATTCGAAACCAACACTTGTTGCCGTTTGCGACTGGTGCGGCTGATTTGATTGCGGCGAGCATCCACGCGGACGATCACCGCTTGTTCTTCATCATGGCCCGCACCACCAACTTCGATCGTCACATGGTCTCCAGCCACCACGACATGCTGCAAATCCGTGGCCAGCGATTTCAACACCCCCCGAACGGTGCAGCGGTAGATCGTACCGTCGGCCACACGGACAAAACTCCCCAACCCGTGGACGCTGATCACACGACCTTTTTTGCAACGAGCCTCATCGACCTCCAGTTCCACCTGAAAACCAGCTTCGTTCTCTTGCGCAGCCCCCGCGACCGTTCGCTTCCGCGTCAAACGGCCTTTTCCGGACACCCGTTCGCCGGTCTGCGAGTCCTCGAGTTTGTCCGATTGGTCTTTGAACTGTCGTGTCAAATCGTTTTCACGGGTACGCGTGGACTGTCGTTTTCGAAAATCAGCCCTAACTGTCGTGCGACGTTTCTTTTTTTTGGCCATGCAGAATTTAGACTCGCAATAAACGAAAACAGACTAACATCACAGGAGAGTAGAACAAAAGGGATAACTTTACGGCCTTACAGGCCAACAAAGGCAGCTCATTCCCCACACCCAACAGCCACTGGAATTGTAACTGATCGGGCCGCCAACTGACACAAAAGTTGTCATCGGTAGGGTCATTTTCAAGAATGAAGAAAACGAGCAAAACCACAGCGAATTTCTGTTCTACTGCCAGCCAGTTGTCCGTAAACTAAGAATGCCGCAAATTTAAGTGAAAGGCGATTGAAATTGCAAGTCAACCGTCGCCTCCATTCAACCGAATGAATGTGTCGCTGGGTCACCCGGCGATCGCCTAGAGTTTTGTTGGATATGATTTCCCTCCAAGCTTTGAGACGTAAGTTCCGTGCCTAAAGTCCTTTGTGTTACCTCAGAAAAATCCGGTTCTGATCGGCTACCGATAAAAACCAACGCAGACGTTGAAATTGTTTACGTTGACAATTGTTCAAGTGCGATCGAGCAACTAAGCCATCACCACTTTGACGGCGTCTATTATGGCGATCAGTGCACAGGTGAAAACCGCAAGCAAAAGTTCTCCGCTTCGGATTTGATCCAAAACATTGAGATTCTGGATTGTGTGCCCGACGGACTGGCTGTGCTGGACAGCACAAACAAAATCACAAAAGCAAACAAAAGGCTGGCAAGTTGGTTTAAAAACCCCAACATGACCGGCCTCAATTTTTATCAAGCCATCGGTAACCCCGAAATCACTGGCCCCGAATCGAGCCCGCTGGCAACCGCTCGATCACAAAAACGGACTTGTCACAGCTCGTTCCGACAAGGCGATCGATTCTTCAACATCTCCGTCGTACCTATCCTTGATTCGACCGAACATTGCAATCGTGTCTTGGTAGCCGTCACGGATGCAACCGCCATCGTGTTGCAACAAAAGAAAATGGAAGCCCTCCATCGGGCAGGCACGGCGTTGGCAGATTTGCGGCCTGAAGAAATTTACGAAATGGATGTCGATGAGCGAATCGAATTGCTCAAAGACAACATTTTGCATTACACCAAAGACCTCTTGGATTTCGATGTCATCGAAATTCGGATGCTTGATCGACAGACCAATCGCCTTGAAGTGTTACTTTCCGAAGGCATTGATGCGACTAAGTCCAAACAAACACTCTTTGCTGAAGCCGAGGGCAATGGTGTGACGGGATTCGTTGTCGCGACCGGTCAGAGCTACCTCTGTGAAGACACCACCTACGATCCGCTATACATCGACGGCTTGGTCGGCGCGAAAAGCTCTTTGACCGTCGCACTGATCTACAACGACGAAGTCGTCGGATCGTTCAATGTTGAAAGCCCCGAAGTCAATGCGTTCACCAACCAAGACCTTGAATGCTTGGAGTCGTTTGCCCGCGACATTGCGGTCTCACTGAATACACTGGAACTACTTAACGCTCAACGCAACAACGCTGCGATGCAATCGGTAGACGCGATTCGCGAAGCTGTGGTCGTCCCGATCAACGAAATCTTGAACGACACCGTTCACGCGATCGAAAGCTACATCGGTCACGATCCCGATGTGACTCGCCGCTTGCGAACGATTTTGGCCCACGCGCGGCAAATCAAAAAAACCATCCACCAAGTCGGCGAAAACATCGCTCCAGTGCCAGCGGTTGCGCACTGTGCGCAAACCGACGTCCGTCCAGCTCTTAAAGACCGCAGTATCTTGGTAATTGATGCGGACGTGAACGTTCGCAAATCAGCTGACCAACTCTTGGGCAAATACGGCTGCAATGTCGAAACCGCTCACGAAGGCGAAGAGGCGTTGATGATGGTCCGCAACTGCGGATTCGACAACGGTTACGATGCGATTATTGCCGACATCCGATTGCCAGACATCGGCGGTTACGATTTGTTGATGAAACTAAAAGCGATGATCAATGATCCGCCGCTGATCTTAATGACCGGCTTTGGCTACGACCCCGGCCACTCAATCGTTAAGGCTCGTCAAGCTGGCTTGAAAAAGAACGCGTTGCTCTTTAAGCCGTTTCGTATCGAGCAACTAGTCGAGGTCGTGGAAGCGATCGTCTTGGGCGAAGAACCAAAAACCGCTGAGAGACCCAACGTCTAAGCTCCGCTGAAATGCAAACTACAACCGCGTGATCGAACCCAATAGCGAGCAGCGGCGAGCAGTTGGGCTCCTGAGGAGTCCGTGTCATTAGCCTAGGCCTGCGAAACTGCGGTCACGCCTGTGAGCCGTTCGCGCTAGCGTCGGGCATTAACAGAATGCCGCTTTACCTCGCCCCCCGCCCCAAACAAAACCTAGCGCAACGCCCGACGCTAGCGCGTTCGGCTCACAGGGAACCAACGGGTGAATCGGTACCGAGTCTTCATCATCTGATCATGGAAACGGGCACAGCCAAGATCTGCCCACCACCTCAAATTCGGCAAGTTGCCGAGTTGCTTCTTCTGCATCAAATCGTCAAAACCGACTTAATCCAACGGTGGGCATCTAACGACTTGCAAAGCTTTGTGTGATTTAAAACTGTTCTACTCGCGGGACCTTTTCCGTGTGCAGTTACTATCGAAAAAATCAAAGTTTTTGACAAGAGCCAAGGTTTCAAGACCTAGTCTACCCTAACTGATGTGTAGTGATTCGATTCTCGATTTTGGGCCGAAATCCACTGCAATCGTTACAACACACAAAAGCGGAGCTGAGCATCAATGCAGATCCCGAGCTTGAAGAAAGCTCCCGAAATCGAGCATTGGTACGCAAAAACAACAAGTATTGGTTCTCTCAATCGGAAAGACAACGCTCGGAAATGATGGGGACCGAGAGTCATCTGACCAACAATCTAACATGCAATCTCATCAAACCACTCAAACTCCGACAATAGCGCCGTTTGTACCGAGCGACTCCCAGACCACTACCAGCACGCCGCAACTTCAAGCAAGCTGGATAGAAGTAGACGAATTGCGGTCGCGACTGGATGCGTGGGATTTCCTTGCGAACAATGCTTTGTCCCGAATCGTCCCTTTCGAATCAAACGTTTTGCTTCCTGCTCTGAATCATTTAGCAACTGAATCCGTTCGCGTTCTGATCGTGGAAGATGTGGCAGCTGAAAGTCACTGCAATCTCGTTGGTTTGGTGCCCATTGAACCCAAGTCAGTTTATCGCCTGCCGTTCAAAGCAGCCGAAATTTGGAAGCACGACCAGTGTTTCGATGCAACGCCGCTACTACACAAACAATTCGCCGTCGAGGCGTGGAAGCTGATTTGTGAAAAAATCAAAGCCACCGGATTCTCGCTGCTGAGCCTAGACACCGTATCGGCAGAAGAAAAATTTGAACGTGTTTTTAGAGCCGTTGAAGAACAAAAACGCATCGTTCGTTTTCAACGCGACCAATACCAGCGTGCCGCTTTCACTCCATCTAAAACGTCAGCTGACTATGTGCAAAAGAACTGTTCAAAGAATGTTCGTAAGAGTACAAGGAGACAGCTTCGTCGCTTGGAGGACTTTGGAAAAGTTACTTGGGAAAAATCAGATACCTCCAGTAATTTTGCGCAATTAGCCGAAGACTTCCTGAAACTTGAAGCCTCCGGGTGGAAAGGCAAAGAGGGGACTGCGTTGGCTTCAACGGCAGCGACAAAGGCATTTTACAAAGAAATGATTCAAGAGAGTGCCAAGGCCGGCAAGGCGAAATTTCTAAGTTTAAAACTCGACGGACGCCTTATCGCAATGCTCTCGGATATCCATTCAGAGAAATTTTCTTACTGCTACAAAACCGCGTACAACGAAGAGTTTTCGTCGTTTTCACCTGGTCTACAAGCTGAGTTCAAAAACATTGAGTATCTACATCGGGACGGCATTGAATTGGGCGACTCATGCACTTCCACAAGCACTTCGTCCGTCAATCGAATTTGGGGTCAAAAACTTGCGTTCCAAAACCTAGTCCTAAGTCTTTCTCCTGGATTAGCAAGAACCGCCGTTAAAGCATTGCCAATGATTCAGTCCACCGTTCATCGATTACGAAACAGTTCAAACTCGCATTCAACCAATGTTAGCCAAGAAAAACCGATGCCAAAAAACAACACACAAGACAAAACCGCTAAAACTAGTGACGCAACAGTTTGTGCTGCTCCTGAAAAACTGTCGGCCCACAAGCAACTAGAACAAAATTTAGACAATATCGTCGCGATCGTTGATGTCGAAGTAAATGACAGGGCTGCAGAATCCAATGGTACTATTTCGATAAATCGTGAAGTGATCCGGACTCTCGCAGAATTCCACACGGTGCAAGAAGCGTGGGACAAGTTTGCCAACGATCCCCTCAACAGTTTCTCTTGGAATATGTCATGGTGGAACGCTTTTGAATCTGAAGGCGACTTACACCTAATCAAATTCAAGCGAGCTGGCCAGACGATCGGCCTAGCTCCCTTCTACGTTGATCAATGGTTTGGATTACCCCGATTCCGGCTGCTTGCAACAGGCGATACGTGCACTGATTACGTTGATCTTGTCTGCGATCCAGCACACTACGAGTGTTGTGTACTATCTCTCGCCGAATATATTCGTTCAAAAAAGTTCAGTGTGGTAGAGCTGGAATGCACCAAAGACGATCGGCTTGCCACCTCACTAAAGCAACACTTGGATGAAAATTACAATTGTGATCATCGCGTTGTCGAACCAGCTTGGCGGCTGCAACTGAAAGACAATTGGGATGAGTTCAAAAAGCAGACCAAACAATCGCTACGCCGAAAAATCAACAAAGCGTTGCGTAGAATTGATTCAGATGAATTTGAAATTTCTTCGTCCACTGAGATGTCGATTGAAGACGCATTTGAGACCTTTAGCGACCTCCACACCCGTCGCTTCGAAAGCATGGGAAAGCCTGGTGTTTTCGCAGATCCAAAATTCAAAGAGTTTCTAAAATCGGCAGTCGTTGATTTTGATCGAAACGGAAAATGTGAGATCGTATTTGCATCCCACGAAGGAAAAACGATCGCCTCACAACTGTACTTCATTTCGGCGAATGGTTTCCAACTTTATCAATCTGGATACGACCCTGACGCGATGAAGCTTGAACCGGGCCATCTGCTGTTCACCTGGATGGCTAAGAAAGCGATCGATCGAGGAGATTCATACCTCGACTTCCTCCGAGGCAACGAACCCTACAAAGAGTACTGGGGCGCCGATCCACACGAACAGAAAAAGTTGCGAATGGTGATTAAGAAGCCACTGCCAACAGCAATTGCCAAAATCACAGAAGTCGGTCGCAAACTAATTCGTAAGAGTTAGCAGTCGGAGACAAATGATTGAGGACGGTGGAGTTTGAAATTGGCGCTGCGGCCGTCGCCTACCGGCTTGTCGTTAAACTGGGACCTCGCTGCGCTCCAGCCAAAACAATGCAGCCGATTAAAAAAACCGCTTAGGGCACCGAATTCGCTAGGCCCCAAACGGTTTTTAAAACTCTCTGTAGAGTCGTTCTTGAATTCTTACAAGCTGGAGTCACTTCGACATTGCTTGCGATACGATCTGCATAATCTTCCACTGACCGTCCTCTTTGACCAAGTGAAGCATCTCAGTGCCCCACGACGACTTCAACTTGGCACTCGCCAGATTGCCGGACACGTCAAAGACCTTGACTTCCTTCAAAGCATCCTTCGGAACACCGCCAGCGCTGTATTTGGAAGCAAAGTCTACCAACTGCGTGTAAGTCATCGCCTGGCCGCTTTTCTCCGCGGCCCCTTTGTACCCAAACATCTTTAAATCCGGATGCACGGCTCCCTGAATCAAATCCGTTTTAGCTTGATAGACCCCTTCAACGTAATCCAACACCGCTTGCTGAACTGCTGCCGCATGGTCCATCGACGCCGCGCCGCTTGAATCGCTCAACGACTTAATCATCTTCACCAGCTGCTCCGACTGAGCTCGGGTTTTGAGCGATCCATCGATCACTCCCTGAATCACGCCAGAGCCATCAACGAGATAGTTATCAAACTCTTTCCGCCCGTTACTATAAGCCTTGGTCGCATTAGCCGGCGTATCCAGTGCCAACGTAAAGTCGACTTTGGTCCTGTTCTTAATCTTCTTCAAGCCGGCAAGTCCCTCTCGCTCTTCGCGGAAAACTGCGACCACTTCAACGCCCATTTCTTTAAACTGCTGGGCTCCATTTTTATTCAACTCCCCGAGTTGTCTCATGCAAAACGGTCACCAATTGGCACGCGAAAACAATAGCACCGTTGGTTTACTGTCTTCCCCGAAACGATCGGACAACTTGAACTTAGTACCAGCTAGAGTCTCCACTTCAAAGTCAGGAGCCTTATCGCCGACCTTGAGAA
>CAZKTR010000131.1:7169-8437 GCA_964555525.1 uncultured Pirellulaceae bacterium | reverse complement strand
GATGTTTGGCTCGCAGCAATCTCGGCTTGCTGAGCGTGGCCGATGGTCCAACCTGAACAGCCCTCACTCGGGCACGCGTAAGTTGACAACCCGATGTTAGCGTTTACTGGCTGGTCTGTGGGGTTGGTGACTTCAACGAAAAACACGACCGAACCATCTTCCTCTTTCTTGCGTCTAACCGTTGTCACGTGAATCGAGTGAACACGGCATACGGCCAGGATTCCGATCATGAGTAGGGTCGACCAGAATATAGCTAGAATTCTTCGTTCTGTTTTTGGGGCGGTGTCGCTTCGCATTGAAATCTCCGGTGATGGGCTATCAACGGAGGATTCGTAGATTTAGGTCTGCATTTGGCAAGAAGCTTGCCGTCTTGGCGGCATTCCGCGAAATCGCCGAAATACAATCGCTATAAGCGGCCCGATGTTGCAAAAATTCAACATGGATTTCGATTCGAAGAAATGAATCGGCATCCATGAAGCTGTTGAGTCAATGAGGCAAACGACTCAAAGCGGCCTTAAAACGGATAGGCCGTAATGACTTGGTTGCCGTTGGCAAGGACGAGTTTGATTTTGGAAAGCTTGGGCTTGCCAGCACGATTGCCACTTTTTCCACCGCGGTATCCAATGCGGCGGTTCATATCGATCACGTAAGCAGTTTTGTATTCTTCGCCCGGACGAGGTTTATCTTTGCTTACTTGCCGGCTATTGCTTTGGATCATTTTGTAAGCTTCATCGAGCAAGCGAAAAACGTCGTCGCCATTGGCGTCAAACACACCATGGTTGCCCGGGCGACTGGGCATGTCGTGTGCGTGTCGTAGGACGTGCTCGGTGCGGTGTTCGCCACTGCGAGACGAGTTGTAGACTAATCCCGCGGGGGAAAGCATCTTGCCTTTTTTGCCTTCGCTCAGGTACGAGTTACTTGACGAGTTGGAAGATTGGGAATCTTGGATTGGCTGGAACTTGAGATCTGGTTTAGCCGTCTGGCCTTGTGACTTGTTTTGGTTTGACGGGTTGTCTTTTTTCAGCTGACCATCGAGATCAATTTCGTTTGGCAGGACTTGTGCAGTGCTACCGTTTTGATCGACGTTTGGTTTGTCCGCGTTTCGCTGCGACTGAATGTACTGGAACGCGGCAACACCAAGCACAACGACGATGATGGAGATTTGTTTCCAGTTGATGCTGCGACGTGGCGAGTTGGATTGAATATTCATGGTCACAATAATAAGGAGTCGTGCTCCGAAGGAGCGGCGATTATCAAGTCAGCAACGC
>CAZKTR010000131.1:0-7069 GCA_964555525.1 uncultured Pirellulaceae bacterium | reverse complement strand
GCGCCGACAAGGGGACAATTGATGAGTATGACGAAACCGAACCAAGAACAGCAAGTGGAACAAGTATTAATTAAAATTCTCGACGAGGAACAGCAATTTGTTTCTGAAAAAAGAAGTGACTACCGCGAGTTGTTGTTTGTGCCAGTTCACGTTTTTCAAGTAGAATTCGAATCCACGGTGCGTGGATTCACGAGGGACGTGTCAACTCATGGGGTCTGCTTGATTATGCCTCAACCATTTCGCCCGGGGGCAGAAGTTCAAATTAATTTGATTGGACAAACTAGCCAGGCAAGTAGCTTAGCAAAATGTTGCTGGAGTTCCAAATTCGGCGACGCTTATTGGGTTTCAGGTTGGCAACTCAAGGAGGGGATTCCTGTTGGACGACTACTCAAAGAAGACCGATCAGTCGAATCCGAACAACGCAATAGCGATCGTTTGCAGGCTGCGGTCCCAGTGGGAATTCACCTGCCAGGCAATACCCGTCGCGTCCCCGGATTCACTCGTAATTTGTCGCAATCAGGACTCTGCTTGGTCAGCAAAGTTGAAACCCAGCCCAACCAAGTTGCCGATTTAGAAATCATGCGACTTAACGGCGAATCAGGTCGAATCGAAAGTCGCTGCATGTGGGTGAAGCAGTACTGCGAAGATTACTGGGTTAGCGGCTGGAAGTTTAGCCAGTAAGAACGCTTTTCATTATCGAGCCAGTTAGAATTAACTCAATGCGTATCGCTTTCCATCGGCCGGCGCACAAGACCGACTGGAAGCACCGTCGCCACCTTACGCTTCGTTGACGCGACGGTAGACCGAGTAAACGTCGTTTTCGATTCGTTCGACTTGTTGCAGTTGCATTTGCGTGGCGGCATTCATCAGGCTGGGACCGGTGCCCGCGACGGGAGGCTGAGCGTTTTTTCCGCCAAGTAACTTCGCGCCGGTGAACAGGTGAACTTCGTCGATCTGAGCAAGATCGTTGAGTGCGCCCAGGATTTGGCCGCCGCCTTCGACCATCAAGTTGGTCACGCCGTCGCCCGCTAAATGCTTGAGTAACCCCAGCAATCGCTGGTCGGGGTCTTGACCGGGAGCGCTTTGCCAGACTTGGCAGCCGTTGGCCTCTAACGCCGCGATTTTATCTGCTTGTGTTTTTGCTTGTTCGCCATCAACTGCGATCAACGTTGGAAATTCGTTACTGGTTTTTACGAGCTTTGAATCCAACGGCAGACGAACTGCAGAATCGACGATCACGCGAGTAACGATTCGTTTACCCGCCGGGCGTGGGTTTAACATTGGGTCGTCAGCCAAGGCCGTGCCGATGCCAACCATCACCGCATCAACTCGGCGGCGCAGGTCGTGAACTCGCTTGCGAGATTTTTCGTTGGAGATCCATTGGCTGTCACCGCTGGCAGTGGCAATGCTTCCATCAAGCGTCATCGCCCATTTGGCAATCACCCAAGGCAAGCCAGTCCGAGTTCGCTTTAGATATGGCGCGAGTACTTGTTCGGCTTCGTCGGTCAGGACGTCGGTGACCACTTCGATGCCAGCGGCTTGCATTTTTGTAATGCCCTGCCCCGATACTTTCGGATTGGGGTCGATGACGGCAATGACCACGCGGCCGATGTTTGCTGTGATCATAGCATCGCAACAAGGACCGGTTTTACCTTGATGCGAACAAGGCTCTAGCGATACATAAGCCGTGGCCCCAGCGATTTTGCCCTTGTGTTCTGCTTTGACCGAAGCGATCGCATTGATCTCCGCATGGGGACCGCCATACTTTTCGTGCCAGCCGAGTCCGATGACTTGATCGTCGGCCACGATAACGCAACCCACCATCGGGTTCGGTTCTACGCAACCTTGTCCGTTTTGCGCCGCTTGGACGGCGAGGGACATGTAGTGTTGATCGGTTTTCGGCATAACGGATTATCCGCGTCGGATGGACGAGCCTTGAAAAGAAACCGTGATGCGGTAGAAAACGACTTCGCCACAAGTGATCTTGCCGGTACTCAAATCGACCGACTCAGGTACTTTTTCCCGACGCTTATCGACGACCGCATGGAAACCGCGTTCGCTAAAGACATCGATCAACATCTCTAACGCCAACGGGTTCGATAAAATCTCCGCTTCAGACGATATGCTGGCTCGCCCTGAAAGTGCGTGAGACATGATGATCGGCATGAAGTCTTTTTGAATCAGGTCCGTGACTTGAATCAGCAAGTCAGTCTGAGTTAGTTCGTAACTGTCGAGCCGTTTGATCAATTCTTGACGAGCGTGAATGATGATTTCTTCGGCCAGCGGGATCGACCGCAAGCGATCAAAGGTGCGCGGGTCGAGTTCCAACGAACTCTGGTATTGCAGTTCTTTGAGGATGTTCGATTCGACTTCTGCGATCGGGCCTTCGGCGTTGATAAAGTGATAGTGGTAGATTTCTTGCAGCGACTGCAACGCATTCCAAGTTAGCTCTTTGAACACGTGGTAGCGACTTTTGGCTTTTTCGGGGTTCAGGTCCGTGGAGCGCAGTTCTTCGGTTGCGCCGATGCCAGTTTCTTTGACTTCGGCGTTGTGACGTTCGATCTGTTTGCCACGTAGTAGTTGACGTTCAACACTGGTTTGCTCGCTGGCAAACAAGACCATCGCATGGATAATCGGACGGCGGAAATGAATTGCTAAGTCGGTGCCAGAAAACTCTTGATGCAGTTGCTCGATTTTATCGACCAGCAGCTTCAGGCATTCGACTTGAACATTCGTCCGAGGGAAACCGTCCAAGATCACGCCATCGCGATATTCAGGCTTTAACAATTCCCGCAACAGCAAGCCCATGACTTCGGTGTCGCCGACCATCAGGCCTTGATCTTTGATTTTTTTGGCTTCGGGCGAAGTGAGCAGGTTGCTGATCACCACAGGCGGACAAGTCAGACCACGTGTTTCGGTAATAAAGCGAGTGTGCGTACCTTTGCCAGAACCTGGGGCGCCGCCCAGCAGGATGAGCTCTTTGGGAAAGCGAAGGTTTTCGTGGCCAAGTTCGTCTTCTAAGCTTTCCCAAACGGTTGAGAAAATCACTTGGGCGTCTTTAATTTCAAGATCTAGCGGTTTGTCGTCGTTTGTTGTCATTGAAAAATTGCTTTACGTGCAGGTTGTTGCCAGATACTTGTATTGGTTCAGGCGAAAGAGATTCAGGCTGAGCATTGTACTGCAAACTGTCTCCTGTTTCACCGGCGAATCACCGTTGGGAAGGGGCAGTTTTTCTAAAACCAGCAGCCAAAGCCCGCAAGATCGGCTAAGATAATTCGGTTGTGACAATTTGACCGTGGTGAAACTCTTGAACTTGAAATCGATGACTCCAGCAAAATACTCTTTCGGCGGCTTGGTCGCGTTTGCCACAATTCAGTTTTTCGTGCTGTTGGTGGGCTCGTTTTTCAGTGCTGCTTGCGGGCAGGAAATGGTACTGCAAACCATTGACGGACAACAGCTAAAAGGCGTTGTCCAGCGAATCGATCAATCCAAGCAAGTGACTGGTCCGGGGCTCGGCGACGATCTAAAGCTCGATTCGATCCTGTCCATTCAGACCAACCAGCCGGTCAAACCGGTTTCGCAACCGATGCAAGTTTACTTGGTCGGCGAAACGGCTTGGGGGATCGCCAAGATCGGGGCCGTTGATATGAGTATCGCAGACGAGAAAGTTTCGTTGGAGGGAAGGCTCGGTAGGTTTGAGTTGCCGTTGCAAACCGTTCGTGCGATTGTTTGGCGAGATTCAAAAACCGTCCAACAAGCAATCGCGAAGCCATCGGCGGATAACGATCGAGTCATCGTCAGTGTTGATGGCAAGACCCAGCCCGTCGATGGCATTATCGAAAGCGTTACCAAAGAAGCCGTCCTCATTGACTACAAAGGAAAAGTGCGGTCGATCGGCATTGAGAAAGTCAACGCGATCGTTTTGGCCGACGTTGGCTACCAAGCTCCTACAGGTGTCTTGGCAAGTGTGTCGATCGTTGAGGGATCGCGGTTCTTTGGTGCGATTCAAAGCTGGGGCGATGACCTGAATCAACCCTTCGTCAAGTTGTTGATCGCACGGGACACCACGGTTTCGATACCAGTCGCTCAAGTTGCGGAGGTGCAAGTCAAATCTGATCGCGTTTTGTTTTTATCGAAAATTGAACCCGTGGCCGTCAACGAAACCACGGACTTTGTTGAACCTCGTTCGTTCCAACGTGACCGCAGCGTCACCGGTGGTGAGCTCCAGATTCGTGGCGCGGACAACCAGCCGATCACCTTCAGCAATGGCATCGGGGCTCAGGCGACCAGCGAGTTGACTTACACAAACGATAAAAAGTTCAATCGACTGCTGGCAACCGTTGGTATCGATTTGGCAACCAAGGGGCGTGGCGATTGCCAAGTGGTCGTAAAGACCGATGGCGTCGAAGTTTTCAATCAACGAATTGCTGGCTCCAGTGATCCGCTTGAATTGGATGTCGATGTGGCCAGTGCAAATCGAGTGTCGTTGGTGGTATTGCCCGGACGCGAATTTGATTTGGCGGACCATGTGGTGTGGGGGAACGCGAAACTGATCAATACCAAAGATTCTAAATGACGATTTGTTTCCGATTGGCTAGACGTAGTAAATTCAGGTAAGAGGACACGATGAACCGATTTCGATTATTCTTTTTTCTGATGCTCGTCGTTGGGGCAGGGCTGAACATTGTCGGGACGACCGGATTTGCTTTTACCCCATTGCAAGAAAAGCAAAACCAGCAAAAGGAAAACAACGGCCTAACCGATGCCCAACTGACCGTGATCAAGCAACTGGAAGAAAAACGAATCGCCGCGATCGAACAAGTCATCGGTAGCGTCGTCGCCATCTACGATGACGATCGCCAAGGAGGAGGCTCGGGAGTAATCATTGACCCGAGCGGGATTGCACTAACCAATCACCACGTGATCATGGGATCCGGAGTCTCCGGCTGGGGCGGACTTGCTGACGGGAAACTCTACCGCTGGGACTTGATCGGGACCGATCCTGGTGGCGATGTGGCGATCATTCAAATGCACGGCGACAAAGAGTCGCCCGACAAAGAGTTTCCTTTTACACCGTTAGGAGATTCGGACAAAGTACGTGTGGGCGATTGGGCGCTGGCCATGGGCAATCCATTTATTTTGACTGAAGATCAATCGCCGACAGTGACGCTCGGGATCGTGAGCGGGGTCAAGCGTTACCAACCGGGGGCCGGGAACAACCAGTTGGTCTACGGAAATTGCATCCAAGTCGATTCGTCGATCAATCCGGGTAACTCGGGCGGACCGCTATTCAATTTGGAAGGTCGAGTGATCGGAATCAACGGCAGGGGTAGCTTCAAGGAGCGAGGCCGAGTTAACGTCGGCTTGGGCTATGCGATCTCTGCGAACCAAATCAAAAACTTCATCCCGGACCTACTGGCGACAAAGCTGACCGAACACGCGACGCTGGACTTACAGTTTGAAGATCGCGGCGGCAAAGTGCTCTGTTCGCGTCGGGATGCGCTGGCTCCGATTTCAGAGGCAGGACTTGAGCTAGGCGATGAATTGATTGAGTTCGAGGGCGTGCCGATTAAAACCGCGAATCAATTCACGAACCTGATCTGCACGTTGCCCGAGCAATGGCCGATCCAGCTGAAGGTTCGTAAACCCGACGGCAGCGAAAAGACATTTCATTCAAGAGCATTCGGGTTGCCGTACCGCAAACCACCCAAGCCCCGGCCGCAACCGAATCCGACGCCCGAAGAAAAGAAGAAAATGAAACGGCAAAAAGAGATGTTGGAAATGCTAACGGCCGAACCGGGCGCAATCCGTGCCCCTTTAACCAGCCGTAAGTACGCCGCTCAGGTTGTCTCGACCGCTGGCGATGCTCTGCTGCGGGGACGAGAAGACTCCAAAGCAAACGCTGGGTTGGTGGTTGCTGGGACGATCGGAAAGAAAGACCAACAAGACGATTTTAACTTGACGCTCGCTGGCGACGGCGGTTTTCGTTTCGCGGTTTCGGGTCAGTTGGAAATGGATGTGGTGTTCGACGGCAAAGACTATTTCAAACAAGTCAAGGATGGCTATGAGTCGATTGACGCTCGGGATTTGATGCAACAGCCGCAGACTTTGTTCGCAATTGGTTTGGCAGCGATGGTCGCTGATAAGCCATTTTCAAAACTGCCAACTTCCATGATCGACGGTAGCGACAAAGCTCTGAACCGTAACGCGTGGCGGATAGCATTTGGTGACGGTTTAGATCCGTTCTTTGGTTGGTTCCGAATGTACGGTGAAGCGGGCCTGCCGGATCCGCGGTTGGTCAAGCTCGCCAGTGATCGTGATGCCAGTAAAGGCGGAATAGTGTTTGAACAATGGGAGCAAAAGCAAAACCGTTGGTTGCCGTTACAAAGTAGAGTGGTTAATGGTTTGGCGGAAACGACGTTGCTGACGATTCAAGTTAGTTCGGTCGAACCAGCCAGCGAGGACGACGTTGACTTTTCGAAGCTAACAGAAACCGAAGCTGCCTCCCAAACACCGCCCCAAAAAGATGAGGAGGCGGAGCAATGATGGTTTCAAATTCCGGAGTCGCTAGAATCGTTTGCGTGGTCTGTTTACTGGCTGCGTGTTGGATAGATCCCGCGATCGCTCAGCCAGACCGAGCTGCTAGTTCTTCGCTTCAGTCCACCATCGACGGGGCTCAGCCAGCGATGGTGAAAGTCTTTGGCGCCGCCGCGGGCAAAGTCGAAGGCGTCGCAACAGGGTTCGCGGTATCCAAAGACGGTTTGGTGTTGACCTCGCAAGGCGTGTTCTTGGACGGCAAACGAGTCCGCGTTGTGTTGGCGGACGGGAGTTCCTATACCGCCTCCATTTTGAAACGCGATCGACAGCGGCAGCTGGCTCTGTTGAAAATTGATGCCGAACTGTCGAGTTGGTTCGAGCTATCTGAAAAATCGATCGTCCAACAAGGCGATTGGGTGGTGGCGATTTGCAACGCGTTTAAAGTTGCCGACAAAGCGGAGCCCATTTCGGCAACGCTGGGGATCGTTTCGTTGCAGTCAGAGATGGATGCGAAACTGTCCAAACGCGATTA
>CAZKTR010000130.1:0-8439 GCA_964555525.1 uncultured Pirellulaceae bacterium | reverse complement strand
AATAGCAACTCGCAGCCTATGCAACTTCCCCTCGGCCGGCGCGGAAGACCGGCTGGAAGCACCGTCGCCACTTAGCCTGGCGTTGCCGCCTGCATTAGCGCAGCACACAGTAACGCCCCGTAAGTCCCCAACGCATAACCTAACACCGCCATCAAAACGCCTACCGGAGCCAGCGAAGGGTGGAAGGCCGCTGCGACCACCGGAGCACTCGCGGCGCCACCGATATTGGCTTTGCTGCCAACGGCCAAGAAGAAATACGGCGCCTTGATCAACCAAGCCATCAAAAACATCAGCCCAACATGAAACGCCATCCAAATGCCGCCGAGCAAAAAGTAACCTGGGTGTTTGTGTAACGCTCCGATGTCCATCTTCATACCGATCACCGCAACCAAAATAAAAATAAAGACCGTTCCAATCTTCGAAGCCCCCGCCCCTTCGTAGTTTCTAAGTTTAGTGAAAGACAGTATCACACCGACGGTTGTCGAAATCACGATTAGCCAAAAGAAATTACTGGCAAGCCCAAGCTGCTTTAAAAACTCTAGCGATTTATTTTCAGCAATCGCCGCTTCCACAGAACCTGAAATCCAAGCACCGCAATAGTGAGCGATCGCAGTCACCCCAAACCCCAACGCTGCGATTACCATCAAATCGACTGCCGTGGGGACTCGAGCCACACTTAGGCTAAACGACTCCATCTTTTCTTGGAGCCGATCAACACTTGACGAATCGGCTTTCAACAATCGATCGATCGTCTTGGCTTTACCGATCCCCAGTAATAGAAAGATCATCCAAATTTCAGCAACGAAGATGTCCACCGCCACCATCACGCTATACATATCGTCCAGTTTTTCCTTCATCTCCATCGGCGCGCCTTTTGGCGGAGTCATATAGATCACCTGCATCGAAGCTTGATTCGCCCCACCTCCAATCCAGCTTCCGGCAACCGTGCTGAGCCCGCGCCAGACTGCTTCTGGACCGTCGACACCGATAATATCTGGAGCGATAAAGGAAACGATCAGGACCGCGAGTGGCCCGCCAATGATGACCCCTGCGGTCCCCGTAAGAAACATAATCAAGGCCTTGGGCCCCAGCTTGAAAATCTCTTTTAGGTCAATGCTGAGTGTTAACAGAACCAAGGTCGCAGGCAAAAGGTATCGCGTGGCCATAAAGTAAAGTTCCGAGTTGTCGTGGTCTACGATCTTGAAAAAGGTCAACAGCGAAGGCAAGAAGTAGCAGACCAAAAGCATCGGAATGAACTTGTAGAACTTTCCAAAGAATCCTGTCTTGATACTGGAGGTATAGAAAACAAAACCGAGCATCACTGCCAGAATGCCAAAAATGATCGCGTCATTTTTGATCGGTGCGGTGGATTTTTGCTTCTTGACGACCTTTTCCAGTTCGTCCACCAAGTCTTTGTCTTCAGGAAACGTCTCTCTTAACTTGGCGTTGATCAGATCGATCTCAGAGGGTTTTTCTTCTGACAATTCGGTATCAGTAGCGGGCGACTTATCGCTAACGGTCGCAGCCATTTGCCCCAACGCGGCGGAAGACAACATTAACGGAAGTGAGAAAACAATCAAGCAAAGCAAGCGTCCAAACGCCATTGTTATTTCCAGTTCTGGTCTTTGAGAAATCTTGAGAAGTCGCGATTGTAACGTAATCTTGAGACACTGTTACTGTATTGATCAGTTCGAGCGCAAGTCATCGAGCATTGGCTGAATGAGCTTGGCTTTGACCGTCCGGCGATCGATATCGAGTACTTTGGCGGCAGCTTCATAGCCGCCGGTGTGGTGATACAGCCAAGTACAATACCGTCGAAGCAACTGATCGGCCGTCAACCGGCAATCGACAGCATCGGCGGTCCATTGCGCCGCCGGCCCAGACTGAGACGAATCCGTCCCGCCCGAAGGTAGATATTCATTGCGAATCATAATGCTGCTGATGCACTGCTCCAACTCGCGGATATTTCCGCGCCACGGGTAACTAGGGCCGAGGTTGGTTTCGATCCATTGAGTCGCTTGATCGGCCAAAGACGTCAGGTCATCACCGACGATCTTTCGAGTAAAATGCCGGACTAGCGAGTACAAGTCGTCGGGGCGATCGTCCAGTTGCTGTCGCAAGCTAGGAGTTTCGATCCGATCGGCGCACAGGCGGTAGTACAGGTCTTCGCGGAATCGCCCCGCTTTCATCTCCTCACCTAAGTTGCGATTGGTAGCACCGATTAGCTTCCCGACGAAACGACGCTCGGTCGTTTCTCCCGTGCGAGAAAAAGTTCGTTGCTGAACAACTCTTAACAGCTTGACTTGAATCGCTGGTTCAAGCTCGCCGATCTCATCCAAAAACACAGCACCAGCAGGCTGGCAACGTTCCAACCACCCGACACGATCCGCAATCGCGCCGGTAAAAGAACCTTTACGGTGACCAAACAATTCGGACTCGATCAAATTGACGGACATCGCGGATAGATTCAAAGGCGAAAACATCCCTTGGTCGAAATTTGGAAAACACTTCTTGGCTTTATCAAAGGGAACAAACTGCGACAGCCCAATGGCTCGTGCGACCAATTCCTTACCAGTCCCCGACGGCCCAGTAATCAACGAAGGTAGGTTACTCATGCGGGCAAACAGCCCACTTCGATAACGTTCAAGGTCACAAGTGAAAATCGATTGCCACACCGACGCTCGGAGCTTTGCTGAAGGCAGTGAGTCACCCAAGATAAAAGTAAAGATATTGAAGAACGCACGATGGATCTGACACAAAAACGAAAAAATTTGCTCGACAGGTTGAGTGTGATTGGCGGTCAGTCCCGGCAAGTTCACTAGCTGGCGGTAGTCGTCCTCAAAAGCTTGCCAAGTCTTGGCGATTGTTTTTGGTTGTGCTGTGGCATCCGGTGGGATGGGAACAATGTGCCGGTACAACAATGCGTAGATCGCCACATTCCAGTAATGGCGAATCGATTCATCGCTAATCGTTTTCCCGTCACTGACATCCTGCTGCACTCGCTGAATTAATGATCGCGAGGTTTCCGCCAATTGCGTCACGTTCGGACGCTCGGCATCGGCCGGCGTGTACTTTCGGTTCCACGCAATCATCTCTTCGGGATGAAACCGTTTGCCCAGCACGTCCCTTTCCAGTTGCAGGCGTTCGGGCGTGAAGGGGTTACACAGTGCCAGCTGTGAAAGTTGAGCCAAAAGCCGCTGGTCAGTTTTACGTAGAGATGCCATGAAATGCCAATATTAAGTTCATTTGATGTCGCAACGGACATTGAGTGTACACGTTCGCCCCGCCCGTGTCGCCTTGTTTTTCGAGCCGAAAATCCATTTTCCCAAGTGTTTTGACCAGTTTTTCGAAGGTGAACGTAGCTGATCGCAGTTTGGCATCCTCCGTGCTTTAGTTCTCAGAAGTGAATTCTAAAAACCATTTCTTTCTGGGAGAAAGACCGATGCAATCTGACGACATTGTTGACGCTGAACTGGTAGGCGGCGCAGATCCAAAACCAACAGCTAAGCCTGCAGCTTCGCAAGCAAGTTTTATCGAACAAATTTTGAGCCCACAATCACTGCAATGGATGATGCTCTCCGGCGGTGGGTTACTCGTCATCGGATTCGTTGTTTGGCTTTGGTCCGCCGGCGTGTTCGAACACCCAATGGTGATTTGCGGCGCGGTGGGTGCTGTCACGATCGGCCTGTTAGGCAGCGGCGTTGCGATGGTGCGGTTTACGCGACATCAACTTGCCGGACGCGGGATTGCATTGCTGGGGTCGATCGCATTGCCGCTAAACCTGTGGCTATACGATGCTCAAGGTTTAGTAACGTTGGAGCAAGGTGGTCACTTGTGGATTCCCGCAGCGCTGTTTTGTTTAATCTACGCTGCGGTTGCCCGAGTGCTCAGAGATTCAACGTTCGTCTACGCTTTGGTGGGCGGGGTAGTGCTGACCGGCATGCTGTTTCTGGCCGATCGAACCGTGGGGCAATTTTGGGCGCTGATGCCACCAGTAACCTTCTTAGTCGTGATTGGTTGGGTATCGGCTTTCGCCGAACGTTTGTTCGTGGATGACGACGGGGATTTCTCGCGGAAGAACTTCGGACTGGCGTTTCATCGCGCTGGCTTAATTGTTGTTGCGGCTGGATTGACATTGTTATTGGGTGGCCATCTTGCGGCGGTGCAAACGTATTGGCTTTTCGACAAACTATGGCCGCTGATTGCCAGCAGCCAACCGCACAAACTGTGGGCCTTGTTCGTGATCGGTGGATCGGCACTGGGGTTTGCGGTTCAAAGCATCATGCACAAGAGTCGCTTGTACCGTGGAGCGACCGCAATCCTGTTTTGGTGGTTGATCCCTGCAACGCTAAATTTCTTTGCAATCGAAATCACGCTTAGCCACGTTGCCATCGCGGCGGCAATGATCGTCTTTTGCGGTAACCTGTTCGTTGCTCGGCTTGGTCGTCATAAAGATGACATTCTCAAGTTAAACACAGGTGTAGAAATCGCGGGCCAGATCGAAATATATTCGCTGCCAGTGATCGGATGTTTGGTGGCAATCGCTATCGGCCAGCTGATCGCCCAGTCACTTGGTTCAATAACTATTCCACTATTTGCTCCGCTGGGTTGGATTTCGACGTTGCATGTTTTAACTACTGGAATGGCTGCTTGGTCTTATGCTTGGAGTCGCCCGGAAACGTCGTTTGACTCGCAATCTGACGGTGTACAGGCCTTGTCGGCTGGTACCGGAGTGTCGCTTGCGATCGCGGCTGGTTGGTCATGCGTTTTTGTGCAAACACTGCTACCTATGAATTTGGCCGCCGTGTTTTTGCTCGCTGTCCCTGTGATTTTGGCTATAGCCAGTGTTGCCGTGAGAAACCGCCAATCGACATCGGTGTTGCAAGTTTCAGCCAGCGTCGCAATGACGGTTCACTTATTATTGCGAGCGATCATCGAAAAAGATTGCGCGGATAGTGTTTTTAGCTTCGACCCAGCGCTGCAGTGGAGTGCGGTCTTGGCCACCGCAGCATCCGTCTACTGGATTGCATCGATAGGTGCAGCTAACAGCGTCACGCGATTGCTTAGCTACACTGCTGCTGCAGGGGCTATTGTCGGACTAGCGAGCTACTTTGGTTTCGACTTTGGTTACTGCCTCGTGTTGGCTCCGATGGTTATTGGCGCGATGGTCCGAGTCTTAGAGTATTTGACAGCGGGGCCCCTGAAAGCGGTTAGTGCGACTACAACATCTTCAACAACCAGAGCGGCAAACTTATTGGTGCTTGGATCTGGCATCGGCGGGGTGCTGATGGCGTTGAGTCGATGGGTGGTTGGTGAAACGAGTGGCATGTTGTTGCTGGTCATCGCGATCCTGCTGGGCTGCACAACTATCGTTAGCTTGTTGACAAAGGATCCAGCATGGCGAACGGCGTTTCGCGCTTTGATTGTTGCGTTAGCTGGATCGAGTCTATGCGTATTTGATGGATGGCTGATGATTGATGGTTGGCAACGAGGCGAGCTATGCAGCATCTTGGGTGGAACCTTCTTGCTGGGATTGGGCCACTTGGCTTGGTCGCGAGAGGGTGAACAACGGGATGACGCGGCATCGGTTAGCTTATTGCTGGGTAGCTTGCTCGTGACCGTGCCTTTGGCAATTGGGTTGCTGGTCTATCGCTTCGGCATCGCGGTTGACTCGAGTTGGATGCAGTTCCACAACATTACGGCAATCGTAGCGGGAATGGTTTTGCTGGGGGCGGGCGTTTGCTGCAAGCTTCGTTCGACCACGATCTCAGGAGCCATGCTACTGGGAATCTACTTGCTGTCACTCATCGCCTTGATTGACTTGCCCGATCAACTGCAATCAATCTCGGTCATGATGATGATTGGTGGTGGGCTGTTCTTTGCAACGGCATTGCTAATGAGCATCTACCGCGACCGGATAGTCAGTTTGCCTCGACGCATCCGAGAAGGGGAGGGCGTTTATCGAATCCTGAAATGGCGATAGTGCTTTGCAAAAGCCACTAGAAGTCACCGCGGTTTGAGTAAATCGCGCATGAGGCCCGTCGAGTAACCCCAGAAGCTCGACGGGCTTTTTTGATCCGAGAGATCTTAAATCCAAAAAAAGAGACTGTTTAACCTCTGCCCACGAGCATCAGACCATAGAATAATACGAAGTTGCTATGCGAAATTCAGTCGAATCAAAACATTAAGGAATTCAAATGTCGAACACTCGAAGAAGCTTCTTAAAGAAGTCGGCTGCGGCCGCGGCTTTCGTCCCTTACATTTTTACAAGTCCTGCATTGGGCGCTGGCGTCTACGACGATGACCTGACGGTCGCTGCGATTGGTGTCGGCGGAAGCCGAGGACGATACAGTCGCGGTGGCAAAGTCGCTCGCATGGCGGCCAAGCTTGGCAAAATGATTGCTGTTTGCGATGTTGATGAACTTCACATGGACGAGTTCAATGCAGAAGAGCAATTCGGAGGAAAGCTCAAGAAATACGTCGACTACCGCAAACTAATCGATACCGAAAAGCCAGACATCGTCGTGATTGGTACTAACGACCATTGGCATGTGCCGATTGCGATTTACGCGTTACGTGCTGGCTGTGATGTCTATTGCGAAAAACCATTGACGCTAACGATCGACGAAGGCAAACAGATTTGCTCCGTTGTAAAAGAAACCGGAAAGGTGTTCCAAGTAGGAACTCAACAGCGAACTGAAATGGGACGCTTGTTCCTCAAAGCAATCGCGATGGTCCAAGAAGGCTACATTGGCGACAACGTCAGTGCGAACATTGCCGTCGGCGGGATAAAGGGCAAAGGCCCCTTTGCCGACGAGCCGATACCGGAAAGACTAAACTGGGATTTCTGGCTCGGCCCGGCTCGGTCGGCAGCCTATTCGGAAGAACGTCATCGATCCTTTCGCTGGTACATGGAATACTCTGGCGGCAAGGTAACCGACTGGGGAGCTCATCACATTGACATCGCTCAGTGGGCTCTGGGAATGGATCACACGGGGCCAGTTAGCGTTAGCGGCACCGGTAAGTTCGGAAACATCGTACCTGCTGGTTTTGACTGGAACGGATTCTTTGCAGGAACAGAAACCTTAGAAAACGGCTACAACGCGGCGACAAATTTTGACATCGACCTGACCTTCGCCAATGGATCTGTTTTGAACGTGACCGACGAATACATTTCCGAAGACGGCAAAACAAAGTTCCCCAATGGGATCTTGTTCAATGGCAGTCGCGGAAGAATCTTCGTCAACCGCGGAAAGCTCTCCGGCAAAGCAGTAGAGGAGTTGACCGAAGCCGACAACAAAAAGCTGGAAGAAGCAGTCGCCAAGCTTTACAAGAACAAGCCAATCACCAGCCACATGCAAAATTTCTTCGAATGTGTCAAAGATCGTACTGAACCGATTTCCGACGTCTACACACATCACCGAACGATGACCAGTTGCCACCTATGCAATATTGTGCTGATGGTCGGCGAAGATCTCAAATGGAACCCGGAGGCACAGACCTTCGTTGACAACGAAGCAGCCAATAAGCTGATGGTCCGACCAAGTCGCAACAAATTCCTCGCGAAAGTCAGCTAGACCAGTTATTGAACTTCAGAGCCGCTGCGATTGTTCCTGTCACCCACAGCCTCATGGTGGCGGCTCAAGGATATTTTTACCTACCTTAAGTTGAAAGTTACCAAACATGGATCGTCGAGAGCTAATTCATTTCGTTGCTGGAACTGTCGCTGCGTCGAGTCTAGTTAATACGGCCGCAACTACATCTTCCAAGACGCCCACTGAAGCGGGTGTTAAATTGAACGACGGCGACGTGATTTTGTTCCAAGGCGATTCGATCACCGATGCTCGCCGAGACAAAAAGAAATTGGCAGACAGGCCCAATGACCCACGTGGCTTGGGCGACGGTTACCCGTTGCGGATTGCTGGCCAGTTGATTCGTAACCATCCGACAAAGCAATTGAAGTGTTTTAACCGCGGTATCAGTGGGCACAAAGTTCCAGATTTGCAGAAACGATGGAAAAAAGATTGCCTTGATATGAAGCCAGCCGTGTTGAGCATCTTGGTCGGGGTCAATGACATCTGGCACAAGATGAATGGTAAGTACCAAGGCACGGTCAAGGACTACCGCACGGGCTTCACGAAACTGCTTAAAGAAACCAAGCGAGGACTGCCCGGTGTGCAAATTGTCGTTTGCGAACCTTTCGCGTTGCGTTGCGGCGCGGTCAAGGATTCGTGGTATCCAGAGTTCGATCAGCGTCGCCAAGTGGCAGTCGAAGTTGCAAACGCTGCTGGAGCGATTTGGGTTCCGTTTCAAACCATGTTCGACACCGCCATCGCCGCAGGTAGCGATCCGCAGGTTTGGGCAGCCGACGGAGTGCACCCAACCATCGCAGGACATGCATTGATGGCCGAAACTTGGATGAAGGTCGTTGGGGTTTAG
>CAZKTR010000129.1:0-8464 GCA_964555525.1 uncultured Pirellulaceae bacterium | reverse complement strand
CGTAGATGACCATCGTAGATTGCACATTACTGGCGGAAGTCGATTTGATTTCTGCCGGCGTTGTTGGACTCATTGCACTGATCGTGTTGGTGTTCGCAATTTTGTCAGCGAAGAACTGGCATTGGGTGAACGTTGTTCTTTTGATCTTCACATTGATTGCTAGTATCACTTCAATCATCGGGATGACCTACGCTTTCAAACATCGCCGCGATGGCATGCTGATATTTCAAAGAGAAAGTAAGCGTGCTTTAGACGCTGAAGCAAAACTCGAAAATATCATCTCTGGCGATCCGCTATCGGTTCAGTACGGCAAAGGATCACTTCGTGACAGCAACAATCGACTTGCCCTTGCGATGACCGGACGAGGCCATGCGTGGCGGGGTTGCACAGTAACGGCGGATGGCGAGCAAAATAAGTTCACTTTGAAAAACGAGCGTAACCAAGAAGATGAGGCTTCACTCGTAGGAGCGATCGTGTACGCGTTTTCAGAAAACAATGGCATTCCTGCCAACTACATTGGATCTGTCGCGGTTGAAGTCATCGAATCAGAACTTGTCTTGAAGCCAGTCGATTTAGTCGATTCCCAACGTTTCGAAAATCCACAAAAGCCATGGACACTGTTTGAAAAGATGCCTCAAGACCAACATGGCATCTTCAAAGAAGCTCTCGTCTCCAAAACAAATTTAGAAGAGGACGACATCGACTCGGCCGTTGCCAAGCTTGTCAAAAGCATGCAAGAGTCAAAAGAGATTAGCAAAGAATTCGTTGAGGTTGACATTGCTGAGTTCACTCAGATTCTCAAGCGAGATTTCTTGCCTGCAAATCAATTAGGTTACGCCCCAGATTCTCTTGAATACGAACAACTAATTGATCAATACGCGTTTGATGGACAGTCCATCGGCAGAATCGAAAAGTACATCGACAGTACGCCTGGCCGTAATAACACGCTTTTCGAACCTGCTCCCGAAGAGGTTTTCATCAAGTTCTCGTTCCTAGAAGACTCAGATACTGCCGTCCAAACCGACGCTGCAGATAATGTCGGCAACCTTGCAAACGACGGGCTTTACAACACCGCCGGCCAATCCGTTGTTGCATCGCTGATGCAGAACCCCAATGGAGTTACTTTCAAAACCAACGATGTGGTTTTGATCGACGAACCTTCGGCAGCTGAGTTCCAAAACGTCCACCAAGGGAAACTGCAGCAAATCGATAGAATCTACGTTCGGCCACTACATGACTTTCCGCTGATGTTCAAAGACATGAAAATCCGAGCCGCTCAATTCGTAAAAGAAAAGATTACCGCAGAGGCAACCACCGCGAAAACAGAAGTCGCATGGCAAGACGCTCTTAAACAAATCGAAGTGCGAACTGAATTAATTGCCAAAAGCACCGAGGATGAAGAGCGATTCAAACGAGATGCTGGAAATCTACTGAAAACCAATGAGGCCTCACGACAACGGTCAGCTGAATTGGAGCGACAAATCAAAAGCTTGGAAGCAAAGACAGATTCGCAATACAAGCAAATCCAAACCCAAACCTTAGAAAGACTTAGGAACGCGGTACGAGACAACGGGTTTAAAGCCGTAGACGCCATCCGTTCACCAGTAAGCTTTCCATTGCAAAGCCGGCCACGTATGGATCAGGAAGACTCAAGTAGATAGTGGCCTAATTAGAACGATTTGCTCATCGCTTGTCTGCAAGCGTAAAGGACCAGCGGAAAATGGGATACGAGAATCGAGACTACTACCGAGAGGAAAGCTATCAAGGCGGACAATCCGGCCTGCCAGGTTTTCGTTTCAATCGGCAATCGGTAATTTTCAGCCTGATTGTCATCAACGTAGCGATTTTTTTTCTGGACATGTTCACCCCAAACACTGGACCAGAAACTCACTGGCTCGGTGATTTATTGGCTTTGAAAACCGACCGTCTCTGGGCGATCTGGAACTTCCTGACCTACGGTTTCAGCCACGCACCGCTGGATAGCAAAACCTCGATCATGCACGTTGGCTTCAACATGCTGGCCTTGTTTATGCTTGGACGAACCGTCGAACATCGCTTGGGAAAAGCCGAGTTCCTCAAGTTCTATTTGGTAGCGGTCGTCGTCAGTGCCATCGGCTGGATGATCCCCCGTCTGGTCTTTAGCAGCCCCAGCTCAATCGTGGGTGCCTCTGGAGCAGTCTCGGCCGTGGTGATCTACTTCGTTTTCTTGAACCCGCAAGCCAAGCTTTTGATTTGGGGGGTCATTCCTACACCGGCTTGGATCGTGGGCGCGTTGTTCTTGTTTGCAAATCTCAGCACGGCCTTACGATCCACCAACGTCGCTTGGGAAGCTCACCTAGCTGGCGGTGCCTTCGGCATGCTGTACTACAAACTCGGCTGGAATTTCTCTGGTTTGCAAATGCCAAATTTCAAATCTGACCATCTCAAAATCCACCAGCCTGAAAGTAATGTTGACGAAAAGCTCCAAGAAGAAGCCGACCGAATCTTAAAGAAAATCAGCGAACAAGGAGAATCAAGTTTATCGCGACGCGAACTAAAAACTCTTAACAAGTACAGTAAATCGATTCGCAAAAATCGCCATTAATCTCCAATGGACATACTTCTGGCGTCTCACCGTCCAAGCCCGGTAGTACCGGTTAGACAGATCAAGCTAGATATTTCAGGCAATTGGTACATCTCCAACGTAAATTCTCCGCAATATCTAGCCTCCACCAGCGAACTAGCAGCGTAAATACTACCGAATATTTATGAGGCTGACGTCCTTGCTGCAATGCTGGGTTGGCCCAACAATCCCACCCTAAAACAAAACCACCGAGGGAACCTATGTCTGGCAGAGACGATCACCGAAGAGGTAACCAATCATTTGGCCGTTCACCGTTGACGATAGCTAACATTGGTTCCTACGCGCTGCTGTTTCTTATTCTCGTTCTCGTATGGCTGGCTTACCAAGCCGCTGTTAGTGTGGAAACTGGACACATCGGAGTCAAAACTCGATTCGGAAAAGTCACCTCCACTTCACTACCGGCCGGCCTTCATTTCCGCATTCCATTCGTTGAAGACATCGACCAAGTCGAGATCCGCGAACAAAAAATGGAGATGAACACGGGCGCCTCCAGTGCTGACTTGCAAACGATTCAGTCGAGTATCGCGGTCAACTTCCGTCCTGACCCTAAGAACGCTCACCTGTTGTTTGAAGAAGTTGGCCAAGACTATGAACAGCGAATCCTTTTCCCCGCGGTCGAAGAAACCGTCAAAGCAGTGACCGCCAAATACACTGCCGAGCAACTGATCACGCTCCGAACAGAAGTCCGCGACAACATGGAAGACAAACTCAAAGAGCGTGTCCAAGGCAACCACATCCTGATCACGAAATTCAACATCGTCAACTTTGAGTTCTCACGATCCTTCAACAACGCGATCGAAGAAAAACAAACCGCTGAACAAGAAGCCCTTCGAGCAACCAATATCCTTCGTCGAATGAAAGTCGAAGCCGACCAAAAGATCGAAACCGCACGTGGTGCTGCCGAATCGGTCAAACTCGCCGCCCTAGCAGAAGCCGAAGCCATCACGGTAAAAGCCAAAGCCGAAGCGGCTGCTCAAAAAATGCTGGCTGAAGTTATCAACAAAGATGTCATCCAACTTCGGGCCATCGAAAAATGGGACGGCCAGCTACCAAAGCTCACCGGCGATACCGTGCCCTTCATCACCGTAGATGAACCAACGCCAAAATAGCAAACAAGTTGACTGATCAAGACAAAATTTGCCTCTTGGATTGCTGGATATCGCCCCAGTTTTTCCAAGAGGCATTTTTGCGTTAGGCGTTGCCTTTAAAATGGGTAAAACTGCAGCCGAATTATTTAGCCCGTAAGCTAGGTAAATCATTCCTAGTTCGTTGCGCCGCTAGAACAACGCCACCCACAAGGTCTTGCGAATCGGTGTTGGGTGAAGTTGGTGTAATGGTTAACATCTGTAAATCATACTTGGGTCCGCCCCCGCAAACCGTCAATCCAATTCACTTTCTTCAACCTCGCTATGATAGAAAGCACGAAAGTATTTTCCGCCGAACCGGTTAGCATTCGGCCACCGCGGAATTTCGACCCACGCGACGCGGCATTGTTTCGAGAGAGTGACCGCTTTGTCGTCCCCAACGCCTCGATCAATGTTTACTCCAACATCGTCGCCGTTGGACGCGGGACAATGCGGTACAATGGCAAGTTTCTCGACGAGTGCTTTGCAACAAGACGATGCTTGAGCCAATTTTTGCAACGGCGTAAACACTGGCAAATGAATGCTGAGGGCTTAATTAGCAGAACGAGTAAATTTGAAAAACCTTCCGCATGGATATGCGATAACTGGAGCACGGCTTACTTCCACTGGTTCTGCGACGCCCTTCCCCGTCTACAAGCACTCAGTCGACAACAACCACTTGAAGAGTTGACACTATTTCTCCCAGCAAGAGCAGCTAGGTTTCCATACATTGAGGCCAGCCTTCGCGCGTTTTCTCTGGGTGACGTGCGCACCCTTGGCCGACTTCAACGCGTTCGCTGTCGCAAACTTTTTGTTCCAGAACACCCAGCTTATACCGGCTTCTTTCGACCCGAGTTAATGAGTGAAATTCGCGACAAGCTACGGGCGATGATTGCCTCAACAGCAGGCAACAATCGACGTGTCTTTCTAAGTCGCGCAGATGCAAGTCGCCGTCGCTTGAAAAACGAAGCGAATCTAGATGCGGTACTACGTAACCACGGTTTCGAAACCGTAGTTGCCAACGATCTTACCTGGTTCGAACAGTTAGCGTTATTTCACAACGTCAGCCATCTCGTATCAATTCACGGTGCAGGTTTGACCAACATGTTAATGATGCCCGCCGGAAGTCGCGTATTGGAAATTCGCGACTCGTCGGAATCCACTCCCGATTGTTATTTGACATTGGCATCTGCTTGCGGGCACGACTACTACTACGCGCTCTCGCAGCGAATAGATTCGAGCGCGAGCATACACGAAGGTGACGTCACTATTTCACCCGTAGCCTTAGATCAAGCAATCGATCAAATGGTCTGTGAACCAAACGTTAGCGTTCACTATTCACGTCTACCCTCTGCATCTTCCAAAAAATAATTATCGCTCAACCTTCACGATTTGAATTACGGTAAACGGCTCAAGCTTTCGATCACTGACTTGGTCACTCGTTTGCTATAGCCGTGCATCTTCCAGTGACCGGGCGACCAACCGGCAAGAAAACGATAAAAATCCGCCCAAGCCACCGGATACAAAGCGCGCCACTCCGCTTCGATGGCGGCAAACGAAAGCGACCCGCCACTCACTCGACTGGCCAAGGCGATTTCCAGACGACGAAAATAGTTACTCAGCAATTCCTGCTCACGTCGTTCGCATTCGTCATCGCCGAAACAACTGCTAATAAAATACGCGACATCTTTCATCCCACATCCAGCACCAACGTATTGGAAGTCAACCGCGGCCACTCGGTCATTCGCCGCAAAACAAAAATTTGCCAGTTTGGCATCGCCATGAACGAGCGTTTGAAAACGAGCCTGATTTAAGGTGCCATCGATCTTTGCAGCAGCTTGCTTAAGCGGTCCGGATTCCATCACCCCCAGTTCGTCGGGACGCGTCTTTAAATGCCAATACGTACCAATCGGCCACAACTGATACCGCTCCGACGGCGACTTTTCATTTGTATCGGTCGTATCAAACAAAAAGGTCGCGTGAAAATGGGCCAACCAATCAAGACATCTATCCAACTGAGCGTCACTGAGGCTGCGACGACGAAGTTGAAAACCGGCGGCGTCTAAATCCTCCAACACCAACAACCAGCTTGGACTCTCATCCTTGCCATTTGATTCAGCGCCAATCAACCGTGGCACGCGGCAAGCGTCACCACATAATTGGCTCGCATTTTGATACCAATTGGTTTCGTTGTCGTAGGAACTCAGTTTGCGTTGATGCGACACATCGCCCGACCAACCGTATTTGTGATCGCGACTCTCCGGCGGATCAACATATTTTACGATTACTGTATTGGCACCGGTTTGATCTGGACCAGCAGGCTGCAAACGCACCCGCACGATCTGGCCATAGCCACTCCACAACGACTGAATGACTTCAACTTGCTCGACCGCATCTACATTGGCGATCTTTGCAACACGTTCAAGCGGCAAAGCGACTTCCATGGATATTTACGATTCAACGAATTTCAAGAAAATGAAAAGCGACCCGCACTCCAGGTCACCAACTGACCAGTTTGCTGGGCGGCTGATTGAAAAATTCCAGCACGCTATTTACTTGGAATTTAAAGCAAACCAACAGGCTAGCAGACACCAAAGAAATCGGTAGCCTAGAGCACAAAACACCAAGTCAGCCGAAGGCAACCACAAACCCAATGCAACGTTTTCTCTCGCAAATAGATGGCCGTGTTATTCCGGTTGTAATCATTACACGGCCATGACGTCCGCCTTGTGTAACCTGTCGCTCCAATGCTTGCAAAAACAGGTCTGAACGTTTGACCGAGGCTCGTTTAAAAGGTAATTATTAGGTACTGCTTTGAATTTGTACCCCATCGAAAGAGGGTGCAAAACAAAGGACCCCACGCTCGTTTTTGCCTAGACAACCATCAGTAGTAGTCGTGCTCGAATCATCCTTATCGAGTATGATCCCGATGGTGAACAACGTTAAACACCAAAAATATCGCCATGAAATTCTTAAACTACATTCCGCTCTCACGCCTTTGGTTTTCCAGTTCTAACAACTCGCGAACACAAGGCAAGCGAACTCGTAACTCTCAAGCGGAAATCGGCACAAGCTATGAAGCCTTAGAGAGTCGCCGTGTTCTGGCGTCCATCTTTCTAAATGCTTCAGGGGAACTGTTTATCTCCGGTGGCTCCGGCAATGACGTCGGCGTTTTGGTCACAAAGGGTGGCAATCAAGTCGAAGCCAGCATCACAGGCGCGGACAGCCAAACCTTTGATGCCAGCGACATTGCCAGAGTAACGTTCATTGGAAACGCAGGCAACGACACACTCACCAACAATACGAACATCGTGTCATCGTTCTTTGGTGGCAACGGCAATGACACCCTGATCGGCGGAACTAACGACGACTTTATCAACGGCGGATCGGGATCGGATACACTCAATGGCGGCAACGGGGCCGACCAAATCATTGGCGGTTTTGGTGACGACGACATTTCTGGTGGCCAAGGCAACGACACGATCTTTGGATCGGCTGACGAGAACACTATCTTCGGTGACGCAGGCGATGACATCATCTTTGGTGGCGACGACATCGATACCATCTTTGGTGGTGATGGCATCGACGAAATCTACGGTCTCGACGGCGATGACATCTTGGACGCCGGCGATGGCGGTGTTGCTGGAACCGCGGGAATTGGCCAGGCAGACTTAATTCTTGGCCTCGGTGGTAACGACACCATCACCGGTGGTAACGGCTTGAACGTACTGTGGGGTGGAGACGGTAACGACATCATTACCGGGGGTGACTCTGCTGAAAATCGATTGCATGGTCAATCGGGTAACGACACGTTGACCGGGGGCGATGGCTTCGATTTCATCCGTGGCCTCGAAGGAGAAAACACAATTGCTGCCGGAGCTGGCAATGACTTTATCATTGCCGGTTTGGGCGACGAAAATTTCGATGGCGGAACAGGAAACGACACGATTCGTTTTTCTGGCAATTACGATAGCTATCGAATCAATGAAAACACGACCGACGTTTTGACCGTCCGTGACTTGCGAGATGCAGATCCACAAGGCGACAACGACACTTCAAGCGTTGAAACATTCCAGTTTGCCGACGAAACCAGAGACGCAGCGATTTCTTCGTTGTTCGAATTGGTGGTGCGACCGATCGTGGTCTCCAACAATAACGGCAGCAACACCGCTACCTTCTTTGGCAACGCCGCTACGCAACTAGAACTTGAAAATCTGATCGACGATATTTTTGCTCAAGCCAATGTTGATGTCGTTTGGGAAAACACCGTCTCCTATAGAAACACCTTCGCTAATATCGGCAACTCCGGCACACGTCCGACCACAGATTTGAATCGGATTGTCGACGAGGGCGATGACGATGGAGTTGGAAGCTCTAATCCAAACGTGGTCGACGCTTACTTCGTACAACGAGCCCCAGGATTTGGGACGGTAAGTGATAACACTGCCAATGGCCTTGCTTTCGTAAACGCAAGCGGCACAACCATTCACGTTGGCGACAATCTACTGAACTTTCAAAATGGCTTGGAAGTCATCGCCGGTGTTGTTGCTCACGAACTGGGGCACAATCTCGGCCTAAACCATGTTCAAGCCCCTTCGAACTTGCTCAACAGCGGGCAACTCCCGTCAAACGGCAACAACTTTATCACGTCCAACCAGATTTCAACGATTCAAAACAGCCGGTTTACCAACCCGATTGGTGGCGCTGCTGGATCGGC
>CAZKTR010000128.1:0-8482 GCA_964555525.1 uncultured Pirellulaceae bacterium | reverse complement strand
AACAATGTGATGCACGCGAAGCCGGGCTTGTGCGTGGTTTTGAATTGGATGATCGTTCATTCCGACCCGGTGATCACGGAAGTTATCCACCTTTAACCAATAGGCAACTAATGAAGAGGGTCAAAGTTTTTCGGACACTGTCTCAAGTCTCGGCAGCCATTCTCGCAATGCACTTCGCGTTATTGGCGGTTTACTTAAGCGTGGGAATGGTTCTGGGAATTTTAGACCCGCAGTTTTTTGAAACTTTTGGTAAAGCTCTATTCATGTCAGGACTCGTTACGTTGTCAGTTTTTTGCCTGTCGACGCAGTTTTATCGTGGCTTAACGAAGCAGGACGGAGACTGAAGGCACGGAACCTATCGCCAGTTGTCGTGTCGTGTTTTGAGATGTTGCTATTCTTTACACGTTGGATGACAAAGTTACCCTCAATCAATCGCTGTGAATCCGTACGACCCTCCTACTGAACGACAGACTCCAAATCCTCAGCGGAGCCCAAAGGCTGGTTGTGCGGCCGCACTCTTCGTCCTGTCACTACCTTTGCTTGTGATTGGAGCGGTTTGGACTATGGGAGGATCGCGACCGCACCACGCGCACATCGTTACTCCAATGGGTATCGCCACCCTTGCAGTTGCGTTTGCCATGATCGCTATTGGCATTCGCTGCTGTTATTCATCATCGAACGCAAATACCGACTAGGTGTCGGAGGGGCACGCGATCGCCGTTAGAACATCTAAATTTGTGATTCAAACTCCGGTCGAACACGCTCCGTCAATTCGGCTTTGCGTTAGGCATACCGTATTGCCACTTCAAAAATCCCACGCGCCGAGATGCTCGCGCGGAATCGACTTGATTTACGCTTGCTGATGATGAACAATGTCACCGAGAAGCACGAAGTGCGCGGTGATCACAAAGCGTGGGCGATTCAGTGGAAAGTTGTTCTTAATGTAATGGCGGATAACAATGCGTTGCACACGAAACTGCCGGCCGCGCGAATTTCGATAACATTGTCTTTCGCCGCGGACTGGTGAACGCGGACGGTATCCAGACTCAGGTACTCTCATCAGCATCCTTGCTACCACCAACAGTCGATTGACAGGCCAAACATGACTTTCAAAATTCGGATCCACATCCTGACTTTGTGCTTGATCGCCCTTGGCGGTAACACGCCTGCTTACTCCACGCCCCAGCAATCTATTGAGTCTTTTCAGCGTCAAGTGAAAAAACGTTTCAACAAAGATCAGGCCGCAAGAATCGCGATGGAAAAAATCTCAAACAAACAGAAGCCGTTGAACAGCAAAGATCATGCGAGACATCAGCGTCTTGCCCAACGGGCGATTGATATAGACGCCTCAAACACTAAATGGCTCAAAAGTCATATCTCTAAATTCGGACTGCCGACCCCATCTATGATTGGGGCCGATACATCGGAACGAATGTTCATCTTACTTATACACGCCGACAGAGACCGCAAGTTTCAAAAACAATGTGTAAAGCTAATGGAGGCGTCACCAACCGACTGGCCTGCCCGGTACCCTGAACGACTGAAGACTCGACTATCTTTTACCAAACCACTCAAACTCAAGCAGACAGATGAATTGAAACAACCAAAGCCCCGTCAGAAAGAATCGCCAACCAAAAATGACAGCTCCCCCGGACCGCCTGAATAACAAAACGATGCGCGCGAAATCAGGATTGCAAGTGTTTTTGAAATGAAGAACCACTTGTCCCGGCTGTCCCGGCTCGGTGATCGCGAACGCTATCCGGCTAATTAATAAACAAAACAAGAAAATTTTGCTAATAAACTGCCACTAGAAACGCTTGAATATTAACGCAACTCATTCACGGGGCCATAATGCTAAAATCTTTGCTCGCGATAATTTTTACGCTGCTATTATCTACAGTTGTGCTCGTAGGATGCCAACGAGGTAATCATACAACCGATAACGTTCAAACACCGACCTGAGTCTTGTATTTGATGGAATCACGCAATACCAAATTGATGCTGGCGAAACACCGGCGATAGTTCTCTACTCAAACGAGTTTGACGTTCAAAAAGAGGTCCTTTGGGAATTAGAGTAACTGCCAATGAGATTAGAAAAAAATAGACGAACAAGTTGGCCGATAAGCTTCCTGGTGTAACCCAGCAAAGGCAAGCAATTGCGACGTAAAAAAACAAACCAAAATAGAAACGTAGACTGGCGGTTGCAGTAGTCGGACAACGCCCCGGAAATAGCTTTGAAATTGGATTCTCAATGGTGGGTCTCATCTACTTTTTTTTCGATTCGATGGCGTCCTATTCTTTTGCCATTGAGTTAACACAATGGTATGTACAACTGAAATCATTTCATCGAGGACTTTTGATTGCATGGACAATGCTCGCACTGTACCTCGCTATGACTGTGTGTTTCAGTGTTGTGATCGCCGTAGACCAACAACACGTTAATCAGAGTGCGTCAGCAGTCTTGTCACTGGTTCTTCTGACACCAATTTTCTTTTACTTTATTGGTGCGACAGCGCGAACAAGCCACGGTTCTTATCGAAAGTCGCGAATTGCCTTGAGGCTCCTCTCTGTTGCAGCGGTACTTGCTTGCGTGGCTTTGTACGTGTGGTCGTATCTTAGTTTTGATGGAAAGTATAGACCGGGCTTAAGATTTACTTGGGAAGTTATCGTTCAGTTTGGCCTTTCTGGTGTGTTGATGGTCTTACTGGGTTTTTCCCAAGTCTACCTTGGATGGATTAAGGAAATCGAATTCCCCAACTCCAAAAAACCCTCAAGCTCAGTCTTTTTCTTTTCTGGCGGCACCCTTTTGATTCTTGTCCCGATTGTTTTTTTGATTCCAGGCATAGACCAAGAGTCCTACGCATTACTGCATTGTGCGGTGCCGGCGTGATGACAATCGTCGCTTTTCCATTGCTGCATTTTCTGTTTTGTGTTCTGGTTCAAATTGCGAAATAAACTTAAAGCATCCGTTTAAGGTAATTCTCTGAGAAAAAAATGGGACTCGACACTGTAGAACTTGTAATGAACGTCGAAGACGCCTTTGGAATCAGCATCCCTGATGACAAGTCGCCTGCCTTAACAACCGTTGGCGAACTTTATGACTACATACTTACGCAAAAACAACTCCCGCTGTCTGGATCCTGCCTCACTGCCTCAGCGTTCTATGAATTACGTTCTGGATTGGCAGACCTTGGTGTAACTGCTCGATTCGGGCCTTCAACACGACTAAATGAAATTTTGCCGGAAACGGATCGGCGAGATTTTTGGCGACGCCTAGCGCATGCAAAGCAACTTAAACTGCCTACCTTGGTTCGCCCAAGTTGGTTGACACTAGCCAGTTCTATTGTCACCGTTATTGCGTCTGCATTGACCGCCTACATAGCGATGGGCAACCGTATCACGGCAATACTATTCCCGTTGGTCGGAGTTACTTGCCTCTTCGTCTTTGGATACTTGATGGCATGGTTTACCCAACCATTTGCAACCAACTTCGATGAATCGTTTGTTTCTTTTCGCGGTCTGTCTGAACGCGTTCTTGCATTGAATCGAACAAAATTCGAAAATGAACACGGCCTTATGGGGCGCAATGATATTTGGGTTGTGCTTCGAGAGATTATTGTTGACACGCTTGGCGTGGATCACGATGAAATTACTCGAGAATCAAGCTTCGTCAAAGATCTGGGTTGCGAATGACACCGCCGCGCGGTTGACATGCCGAAGCATGGCCGGGTGAATCGCGACGGATCTTTGGATTCATTTGGCAAGCCTTGAAGTGGGAGTTGACTTTGTCTTTTCTGCTAAACTTCGTTGTGGAGAGATGATTTGAAAAACAAAAAACAAAAAATAATCTTAGTAATGACAATCGTCGTATTTGCGTTCTTAGCCTATGGATCGTGTTTGATCGCCGGCGTCTTGCTAAGAAGTGCTTTTATGGAGCGAGTCATACGTCGATTCCTTCGATTTAAAAGGAGGATCTAGTCAGGTGAAGGACATCGACAACGGATGTCTGTATACTGGACGTCGCCGAGAATCCGGAAGTAACATAACGACCTGCAAAAATATAAATAAACGAGCACAAAGAAATGAAATCAGTTCACATGATACTGCCGACACTCGCCTGTCTGCTTCTGGCAATCGGCTCGACCGCCGACGCTCAGCAACCGAACATCGTGGTCATCTTCGCGGACGACCTTGGCATTGGCGACTTAAGCTGCTTTGGAGCCACAAAGATCTCCACCCCGAATATTGACGCACTCGCCAAACAAGGCATGACGCTTACCGAAGCCCACGCGGCCGCTTCACTTTGCTCGCCGTCACGCTATGGCTTGCTGACGGGACGTTCTCCATGGCGTCTACACAAAAAAGGAAACGGCTACCAGCTTACCCCCGACCGGCCCAACATCGCGAGCTTCCTGAAAAAGTCCGGCTACAAATCAGCTGCCATCGGCAAGTGGCACCTTGGCTACAGCAAAGACTGGAATAAACAACCGATCACCGGCCCGCTGGAAGTCGGCTTCGACTACCACTTTGGCGTTCCCTCCAACCACAACGATTCAACACGTGTCTATATCGAAGACCACGATATTTTTGGTCGCTCTCCGGGGGAAAAATACAAAGTCGTCAACAAAGGCAAAGACTTACCCGAAGGTGTCGACCAACCACGTTTCGAGGATCAGGTCGACACCATGTTGACCAGTAAAGCCGTTGACTTCATTCGCCGTAACGCGGCCAATCCATTCTTCTTGTACTTCACGCCCTGTGCTCCTCACACCCACGTCACACCCGCGGCGTCGTTTCGCGGCACCAGCCAAGCGGGGCTGTACGGTGATCATATCCAAGAACTCGACTCACACGTCGGCACAATCCTAAAAACGCTCGACGAACTAAACATCGCAGACAACACGCTGGTAATCTTTACCAGCGACAACGGATCGACGCCCAAGGACTTCAAAGGAACTCAAGGCGTTAACTTAAATCTCGTCGATGACTCGGGCGACATTCGGCGACTTTTCAAAACGGCAAAAAGAGACGCCAAGAAGCTGGGCCACTTCACCAACGGCCAATGGCGTGATGGCAAAGGCCACCCTTACGAGGGTGGACACCGAGTCCCTTTCATCGCTCGCTGGCCTGGAAAAATCAAACCGGACTCGAAATCGGATTGCACAACTAACTTGACCGATCTGTTCGCAACCTTTGGAGATATCGTCGACCAAGAGCTACCTAAAGACGCGGCCGAGGATTCGTTTAGTTTGCTGCCGGTTTTATTGGACAAAGCAGATCGAATTGCCCATCGAGACAGCGTGTTTATTTTGGGCAATGGAAAAGACACTGCGGTCGCGGTTTGTGGCGGCAAGTGGAAACTAGTCGTCTGGTACGGTGATGCTCAACAGCAAGGCCATGAGCTGTACGACTTATCTTCCGACCCAGGCGAACAGATCAACTTGGCCAAGGACTACCCAGAAGTCGTCAAACTTCTGGCCGACGCCTACTTCGCTGCCGACGCTGCCGGTCGGACTCGGCCTTAGGGCAGAGTTTATTTGTTCAGTTGCGGGTCATAAAGTCGACCATTAAGGCGACAACTTGATCCTTCGAATAGTCGTGGTGCATCTCGTGCTGGACGTCGGTGAAAGCGGTGAAGTGGCACTGTTGGGCGTGAGCGGCGAATTGCTCGGTTGCAGTGAAGTCGGTGATCTGGTCCGCTCGCGAATGCCACAGACAGAGGGGTTTGTTCCATTGCATCGCGTTGTCCAAAACGCGCTGACCGGTTTCGACCATGCCGACGGCCAACCCGTATCCAAGTCGGTTGTGATTCAATGCATCACTGCGATAAAGTTCTTGTTGCTGTGGAATGGTTGATACTTTATGGCCGGAAATGGGAGTTCGTATCGTGCCCCTAGGGATCAGCTTTCGTAATGTCTTTACGGCCCAACGAACATAAAAAGGTAGTCGCCGATTCGCACGAAGCATCGGCGCGGAAACCAGGTAACCGCCCAACGAATCCGGATCAGGGCCCAACCCGTGGTGTAGTACTAGCCCGCCTCCCATCGAATGGCCAAACAGAAATCGTGGCAAATCGGGATGTAACCGCGCGGATTCCGCAATTAGTGCTCTGACGTCTCCATGAATATCGGCGTACTGAAGACTCACACCGCGCCGCCCGGCGGTTCGACCGTGCCCCCGAAGGTCCACACCAATAACTTCGATTCCGTGCTCGTTTAAGTGTTCGGCCAGTTCTGAATAACGCCCGCAGTGTTCGCCGAATCCATGGACCAAGCTCATCACTGCCACCGGGTTGGCGATGGACCAACGGTAACCCTGCAGAGGTCGATCGTCGGCAAGCGATTTAATTTCAAAGTTTTGCACGAGCGTGTTGGTTGGAGGAAGGAACTGAATGATAATTTTTAACAAAAAATGTATCGACGCTGAAATAGAGAATCGACAAGAACACCTGCAATGTCTTTTACGTTAAGCTATGTGACTGCAGAAACTTGCCTAAGACCTCAAAGCTAGTCAGCCATGATGGCCCCAGTCGGCGACGGATTAAAATTTTTTGGCCTCCAATATTATCTCGTTTTTTAGATACGTATAACATGAAAACTGCATGCACCAGAGCACTTCAAATTTTGCTATTGTCTTTAGGTCTTTCCTGCATGGTAGGGCAGGCTTGCGGTCAAGAACCTCCTGACCGCGTTATCTTGTTCATCATCGATGGTCTGGCAGCCGAAGCACCGACGCGTATTGAGATGCCTCGCTACAATGAACTCAAAAAGCAGGGCGTTTTCTATCAAGCCATGCACCTCGTTTTACCGGGGCATCCTAAAAAGAGCCCCGAGTATCCTTGGAGCTGCTCGTTGCCCAATCCAATGCTAATGTCTGGCACTCCGTTTATTGGAACCGATGAGATTGGCAAGAATTTGATTCAACACGCGTTTGATCCCAAGGAGACAGCATTCATTGTCAACGCTCATTCGTACTTGGACGTCAGTCATGATTTTGGAACTTACGTTTCCAAGCCCCGCAACCCGGACTCTTTGGTAATTGATCTGACGATCAAAGCGATGAAGCAGCAGAAGTTTACCTTCATGCGAGTGCACCTTCAGAAAGCCGGGATTCACGGAATGAGAGTTAGCAAGGAAAAGTATTCTGACCAACCAGACTACCGAAACATCTGGCATAAAGAATCTCGCTATCGAAAAGCCATTGAAACTGCGGATGAGCAGCTCGGACGTTTTGTCGATTGGCTCAAATCCGAAAACCTTTGGGATGGCACTCTGTTGATGATCTGCGGTGACCATGGACAAGCAAATGAGGGCTGGCACGAACCCTACAGCGCTGAATCAAATGTCACACCACTGTTACTTGTGGGCGCAGGCGTCCGCACCCCTAGGACATTCCAATACTGCGAAATACTCGATATCGCCCCAACGATTGCTGATGTGTTAAAGAAGAAGCAGCCGGCTTTATCCCGTGGTCGCATCTTACGCGAAGCGTTTGATGAAAATGCTGTGGCACCCAAAGTTCCGCAAAGTGTCAAGCGACTCAACAAAGTGTTGATTAAAGCTCATTCACTATCCGATTCGCAGAAAAAATTATTGTCCGACAAAGGCTTCAAGACGCTCGACGACTTAGGCGTTTGGCATAAAACCGAAGCGGGTTCTGATTTTGAAAAATTCACATCACAGCAGGAAGCGATTCTTGAGAGCTTGGATTGATCTTGGTAGCGGCAACATACTGAAGTTTCATGATGCGGAATTGATTTCAGATTCGCAATAATGCAACACGGTGTCTCTCCAACGGCGCATATGACAGGCTGGAAGCACTGTCGCCACCTTTTTTGACCAACAAAACAAAAATCTGTTATCATTGAAGCGACAGCTACGAGGTTGTCTCTAACTGTTCCCTTCATACGTCATCATGCTTCCTCTGCAAAGCAATCCCATCGACAACACCAACGACCGAAGCGATTCGCAACGTGCCAGCGTTCTTTTGAAAGCGGAAGGCATGTCCAATAAAGCCTCGACACTTGTTCGGTTTTTCAAAACAAAGCCACTATTACTAATTCTAATCAGTGCCTGCTTGGGAATTATCGTTTCGATTCTGATGACACCGGCCACCAAGCCGTCTGCTGCTAAAGACTCAACCGCGACACTTACTGACTCTCCCGAAACCGCCACTCCCGCGATTCGTTTGACATCTCTTTCGGCCGTCGAACAACCTGCCAACACAGACAAAACCTCGACTGCTCAGCCCTCATCTGCCTCCGTCGCGAACTCCGCCAAACGCGAGATGACACCAGAAGAAGCCGAAGCGTTCTTGAAGGGCTCGGAGGTATCTTTAAAAAAGCCGACCGCCAAACCCGTTCGACTGATCGACCACTTTCCCAAAGCAGCCAAATCTGGGTGCATGAAATGTCATTCCGAAATGGCTCCGATCCGCGAGATCGGATCGGAGATGCTCAACCAGATCATGGCCAAGGGAGAAT
>CAZKTR010000127.1:0-8488 GCA_964555525.1 uncultured Pirellulaceae bacterium | reverse complement strand
CCACGAACGGCCGTTTTTACTTGGCCTTTTTAATTTTGATGTTATCAAAGCTCGCTTTGCCGGTCGCTCCGAACAGGCCAACTCGAACAATCGCCTCTCGCGCGGCCACCGGAACTCGCATCCTGCGAAAATGAGTCTTCCGCGCCTCCGTGTTTTTAAAAGGCCCAACCGTGTGGATACTCAAATACTCTCGTTCTTCGTCATAGAAAGAAACCGTCGCTGACGGCAGCGAACTTTCGTGATTTCCCTGCACCACGCCTTCACAGGCGAAGTCCATTTGAAACTCCAACAACGACACCTCCCGGCCATCGATCGCGAAGCCTTGCATTAATTGCGACAGTTGCCCAGGCACATCGTTTTTGAATTGGATATAACTTCCAGCCTCGGATGTGGTATTTTTCTCTAGGGTCATTTGACGCTGGTAATACCACCCCTTGGCGAAGCCTTGCTTGTTCAGCCCGGCTTCAAAGTCACCATTGACCAGAGTCGGATTTGCGGGATCGGGTTTGACTTCTCGTTTTTCCTCTGCCTCGCCAGTCATCGGCACAAACAGAGTCGGCCGCAGCGCCTTGCGAACCATTTTTCCGTTTTGCTTTTCCATCAAGTACAGCGTCTGCTGGTGTCGCTCGCCAATGGGTACCACGATCGTGCCGCCTTCTTTTAACTGGTCGACCAACGGCTGAGGAATATTTTCGGGCGAGCAAGTCACAATGATTTTGTCGAACGGTGCGTGTTCTTCCCAGCCGAGGTACCCGTCACCGATTTTGGTGAATACGTTTTTATATTTGAGTTTCTTCAAGACCTTTGCAGCGGTCTTCCCCAACGACTCCACGATCTCGATCGAGTACACCTCGTCCACTAATGGGCTCAACACGGCCGCCTGATAACCGCTGCCGGTTCCAATTTCCAACACTTTGTCCGTCGGCTTAGGATCCAATTCTTGAGTCATATAAGCAACGATAAATGGCGACGAGATCGTTTGGGATTCACCGATCGGCACACCTGCGTCTAAATACGAACGCGCGTTACGAATCGCTTTCGGTACAAACTGATGTCTCGGCGTGTCGTTCATGGCTTTCAGAACCCGAGCATCTTTCACGCCGGCTCGTCGCACTGCGTATTCGACCATGCTCTTTCTTCGCTTCGCAAATTCGGCTTCAGACTGCGCATTGACTACCGGCACATCAACCGAAAAAAGCACTGCCAAACCAAGTGCTAAAAAGCATTGAAAACACGACACCCATACAAATCGCTGAAGATTGATCATCTGAAAAACTCTCGTATTACAAATCTATTGGAGAAGCTGTTTTATTAACTACAAAACAGTGTCTAGCTTGTTCTGAATCGACAGTTAAAATCGAGGAATGGAAAACAATCTACCTGTCGAAAATAATCCACCGACCCGGCAATACCCGACCGCTGTCGCCTACATTCTACCGTTCGTGATCTACTCGGTGGTAATGATGTTTTACCCAAAATTCAGCGAATCTTACGAAAACGATTCGAATGAAACGGTTGCCCAAGTGGCAACCAGCGAGACGTGGTGGTACCTAGGGCTTTTGGGCGTGCAGATTTTACTTGCCGTCGGTCTGATTATTTTCTTTCGGAAAGTGTACTTGGCCGCGTTTCCTTTCAAAATCTCGCCTTGGTCGTTTGTCGTCGGCGCGATCGGAATCGTGGTGTGGATTGTGTTGGCCGAACTGGGAATCGAACGCTCGATCGCAAGCCAACTCGGACTGACCGACAGTGTGGCTCGCCCCGGCTTCAATCCTAGCACGATCCAAGACACCGGCGCGAGAACATTGTTCCTGATCACTCGATTTACAGTTTTAGTCGGTGTGGTTCCGGTCGTGGAAGAGCTCTTCCTGCGCGGCTGGGTTGTCAAATGGATTCAAGAACCAAATTTCGGCATGACAACCGATGCGATGCCCAAAGTCAGCCTAAAGACACTCGGCACGGCGGCGTTATTCTCCGCCAGTATCTACGGCGTACTGACCCACCCAATCGAAGCGATCGCCGCCTTTGTTTGGTTTGGCATGGTGACTTTATTGGCTCGCAAAACCGGCAGCGTTTGGGACTGCATCATCGCCCATGCGGTAACCAACGGACTACTCGGGGTGTACGTGCTGTGGTGGCAGCAGTGGCATCTTTGGTAGAGGCTTACTACGCTGCCATTCTCTGCGGACGTTCCACGACCGGTGATTCCGGCGCAACATCGCTAACGTTTTTTTGAAACGCTTCAGGACGCGAGAGGGCGTTGCTTACCACACCGATCCAGAAGAACAACAACATGTGCATTATGGGCACGATCGAAACATCGTGGAACATTCCGTTGACGCAGTAACCTGCCATCAAAACAATATTGGCTAATGCGAATTGCCGAACCCACAAATCGAGCGAGCGATTCCGCCACACTTGCCAACTTGCCGTCAAAAACGCCCCCAACAAACCAATCAACGTCACCAACCCCACAAAGCCCATGTCGACGACATAGGCCAAAAATACGTTGTGTTGCATTAATCCGCGGGTATCCCGCAACGCCTCAGTCGTGTGTGGATTCTGTAGATAAGGATACTTCGCTTTCGGATACTGGGCGAATCCAACGCCCAAGACAGGGCGATCTTGAACCATCTCCCAAGCAACCTCGACAAACAAAGGCCGCAGCAAAGCAGACTTTTCCATCTCCGCCAGAGACACGTCTTCATCGCGTTTGAAAGAAAATATTTTGTCACCAACAACGGGAAACAAAGCGATTCCCATCAACGTCACTGCGACGATCATGATTCCTTTTTGGTAAGCCTTACTCGGCCAAAAAACAAAGGCTCCCATGCCTACGACCAACGACAACCAAGTACTCCGAGTGTAAGTCGAGTAAACGCCAATCGCAATAAACAGGGCCGATGCCAAGACAATGATTTTGCCACGCTTGCTCTTCAACCGCGGCCACCACATCAACGCGGCGCAAATGCAAACCGCCATGAAGATACCGTTGCTCACTGGATTCAAAAACGGTCCGCGGCCACGTCCCAAAAACTCGCGTTCCTCAGCATTCATGATGTACTTTGGAAACACCAACCCCGGTAGCCCGCGGGTCTCCGCAATCGCCGTGAACGCCAGATACACTCCAAACGCGACCAACATCAAGGAAATCACTTTCAGGTCAGCAGCCTCAAACCGAACCCAGCGGGTCAAAAAATAAAGTAGTACCGGCACATAATTAAAGAACAACAGTCGAGACAAAGGACCATTCTCCATGATCGTAAAATCATGAGTAAAGGTACTGAAGGAGATCATTGCCAGCCAAATCAAAATCAAAAGATCAACATAATTAATTCGAGTGAATTGCTGCCGGTTAAAAAAGGCCTGCCAGCCAAAGGTCAGCCACAACACGCCCAGCAACAGGCGATCCAATGTCAAAGGCAGCGGCCCCAAGGACACATGAAAAAAATCACGCCCCAGCACACTTCCCACCAGCACCACACCCACGCAACCGAGTGGCAACCAATTGAGTTTCCCGCCAGCGGAAAGCTTAAAACGCAGCACCACACAAGCTGCCAAAAACGCAACTGACAAGAGCACCAAGATAATGATTTCGATCGGCATAGGTGTTACTTTACAGAGAATCTCATAAACGGACGCAAGACCGCCGTTTCGTTTCCGGCAACGTCCTGTACGCTTAACTCCAAGTGATAATCACCACTAGCTAATTCGTTAAACTGTACGGGAAAGTAAACATAAAAATCTCGCCGCTGCTTCCGCGCGATGTCTTTTATCGCAGGGAATTTTGCTGTCTGGACAACCTGGTCGTTCGCGTCGTAAATCACGATCGCACCATGCAACACGGTTTCAAACTGATCCGAGCCATCGAAACTCGTAAATCGTTTAGAGGTTTGATTTTCGACTTCACAATACAACAGCGTCTTTTGCGAACTAGAAAAGGTATTCGCCGCAAAGGGCGTGAACTGCCCAAAGCCAGTAATCTTGGTACAGAACGCCGCGTTATTCAACGTCAACGTTAATTCAGGATCCTCTTGGGCGACCGCCACAGGCTCAGACTTGAATTGCTCAATGGCACGTTGAATTTCCGACAACTGAGTTGCAAGCAAGTCATTTTTCGGAGCAGTCTCAACGACTTCAACGGGAGCAGCGATTTTTTTGGGTGGACCGTCTAGCTTTGCCAACAACTTCGCCGGATCAATTCTTTCCAATTGGCCGACGGTCGACGGATTAAAGGTATTTACTTTTTTAAACTCAGCCAACCCTTTTTCGATCTGAGACATGTCTGGCAGATCACCGTAATCCGCCAACGGATCAATATTTGCCGACGGTGACGCCGGGACGAACTGATTAAGCTCCGTTGCTGCTAAATCTTCCGATTTGGTTTCCGCTGAATTGGCTTGCATTAATGGAGCAGTAAATTCATTTGTCATCGTTGGAGCCACCGGAGAGTCCGCTGAAACCACTGGCAATGTTTGGGCCGGCTTATTCGGCAACGGCTTAAACACATTTGAGCTGGACTTCGAAACCGCAACATCCGATTTCGCCTCGAGTGACTTGGGCTCAAACGTTTGTAAGACAGTTGGCTCCACAATCTTCTTCAACACTGCAGGCTGAGTCGGTTCAACGACAGATTTAGGTGCTACACGCGCTGGTGCTTTGCGAGGTGGTCGAGGCATGGCAGGCGAAAACGACTTAAACGGAATCGCTGACACACGAATTTCTGATGATGAAACAGGAATGAACTTAGCTTGCGCTTTGTTTGCATCGGTAGGTGAATCAATCGCCTCATTCGCAGTTACCATCGCAACCGCATCGGTTGATGATTCCGCCGCAGCTGAATTCAAGTCCATGACCGGACTGACTTTGATATCTAAGGTCTCGGCCGCTTGTGTGGTCACCAACTTGGCTTCCGCCTTAGCTTCTTTCAATTTATCTGGAGCAATCGGGAACAACAACTGAGCTCTATTCTGAGTCTGAGTTGGAGCAGCGATGAACGGCGATCGAATCTTGGTGATTTCTGAACCCTGCATCGCGGTCAAACGAATCGGTGAATTAGCGTCTGCCTTGGCAACAGCCTTCGTTTTTTGGGAGGCCTTCGAATCTAGCGTCGCGTTTGTCGGTCGCAAAGGTTGTAGCATCGATTGAAATGATGGACCTTCGACTTTGTCCTGAGCCAGCGCTGGACCACCTCCAAACAACTTCGGCAGCTGTTCTGGATCAACAGGATCGACAACCGCCAATTTTGGCAACTCTTTCTTTTTACAACAGTCACATTGAGCAGACGTATTGGCGTTACAGACTTCAGGAGTTTGACAGTTTTCTGAAGTGGTCCCTTCTATCGTGGTTCCAATCGATGGTGCTGGCGCCATTTTGGAGACGGCTTTTAATTTGACTTCCGACATTTCGGCTTTGTCCAACACACCAACAAATCTCGCCTGAAGCTGAGGCGGCGGGAGATCATTTTCAGTCGGTCGGTAACTCGGCGTTGTCGGGGGAGGCACAGACTCCGGCCCCGTTTGCTTAAAACCGATATCAAAATCATTCTCTAGCGAGGATGAGTTCAATGCTGAATCACCTTCGACTGCACTGTCCGCCACAACAGCATCGGTTTCACTTAACGGCAAAACCGGTGCGCTGATCTCGTCCGCTTCAACGGCGGCTTGGCTCGGTAGAACAGGTAGCGGCAACTCCAGCGATTGCTGGCGAAGGTTAGAACATCCCGTCAGAACGACCAAACAAACCAATGGCAGAACTGCACTCGACAGACCACCATATTTTCTAAAGATCGTTAGCAACGAAAAACGATTTGCAACCAGAATCCATCCCGGCATTGCAGCACCTGCGATGTAAGAAATACATGAGACCACAGTAGACAAACAACGACGCTCGCCTACGAAGATTTGCCGGATACTAGAAAATTAACGCCAACAGCAAAATAGAGGTTTGCTGGTAAAGACAACGTTAAATCGGCGATCTGCCAGCAAAAAGACCGTGATACACTGATTTCGCCACGAATGTACTCTCAATACAAGCTCGACGCGCAAGCGAGTGCACCACCCAGACTCGTAAAAATGCACTCGCTTGCGCGTCGAGCTTGTATTATTGCAACTTCAAAGCAGCAAACCCTTACTCCGCATTCACCGCAAACGCAACTTGCGTAAAGCCCGCCAACTGCGCCGCATCAAACGCACCGATGACAAACTCCAACGGCACTTCAGGATCCGGGTGAAGGATTACTTTCACGCTCGCATCAACCTCCGCCAACCGCATCAGACGTTCCTTAACATCCGCCAACGACGTCGCCGATCGTTGACTGACGCTCCAAACAAGCTCACCTGCCACCGACTCAATCCTAATCAAAATATCTTCATTGTCAGTCGGTGGGGTAAGCTGGGTATCTTCAGAAGCATTCGTGCCCTGCTGAGCAGCAACCTGGCTATCGAGCACGTATTCGATGGTTTGAAAACTAGCCGTCCAAACAAAAAACACTAACAGCAAAAACACCACATCAATCATTGGTGTCATGGCGGTGTTCAGATCAGCATTTGCCGACCCACGCACTAACGGGCTATGGCAACGCATTATTTGCCCTCCCGGTAAACTGCGTACTTCACATTCCAGATACTGGCTTTAGTACAAGCCAACATGATCGGCTCGACTGTCGAATAAGCAGCTTCACGACTTCCACGAATTCGAACTTCTACCCCATCGCCTTTCTCCTGGCGCAGTTGAGCAAATCGCTGAGTAAGCTGCGGAGCATCGATTCGCTGACCGCCCAGCCATAACGATCCATCACTTTCGACATTGATTGTGATCCGAGCAGTTGTCTGATCAAAGTCCTCTTTCCCAGCCACCGCATTGGGTAGTTTCAGCTCCATCGATGACTCTTGGCGAGCCAAATGGCTACTAACCAAAAAGAAGATAATCAGCAGAAACACAACATCGATCATCGGAGTCATATTGATACCAATACTTCTTTTGGAGTAGTGCTGAGGTACTTGCATGGCATCGATGCTTCAAAAGCTTAGTCGGCGTTTCTAAATCTTCATCCAGATAACCCTTACGATCCAAGGCATCTGCGTTAGCTTATTATATCGCAGCAAATCGATAAAGACAAAGCGACATACTGGAAATTCGCGACACCATCTGCAAAAAACACCGTAATTACTTTATGAAACCGCTTTTTTATACTTACCTTCCCCCTCGACAATCTAGCCATTCTGTGCTTAAATCAGCATCTGAACGCCCACTTCTAGGGGCAAAGATAAAAAAATACCGCAATTCTTCCTTGCCTAATGACGATCGAGTGAAATAATAGTAAGGCATAACCTAGAGTTAGTGTCTACTTACTGATTGCCATTTTATATTTTGCACCCAGTTCTATTTCTTACCATCCTACATTTTTTAGAGAGTAACCAGATGAAACATCAAATCAAACCCCGACGCGGCTTTACGCTTGTCGAGCTGCTAGTTGTCATCGCCATTATTGGCATCCTGATTGGAATGCTACTTCCAGCCGTCCAAGCAGTTCGTGAAGCTGCCCGACGCACAACTTGCTTGAACAACCTTAAGCAAATCGGTTTGGCTGCTTTGAACTTCGAATCTGGCCACATGAGATTGCCAAGTGCAGGTAAAGGGTCTAGCAACGCAAACCCACCGATTATTAACCTGTACGACGCTAACTCAAACATCGTCGGTAGCAACACGATCCAAGCTCAATCAATGCTGTATCAGATTCTGCCGTTCATCGAAATGGGCAATGTTGCGGATTTATTCCAAGACACAGACCAAGCTTACAACGCTACGGTGAACGTTGTAGGAGCTCAGTCATCGATTGATGCCTTTATCTGCCCGACCAGTGGCGGAGTACGTGGCAGCACAGAGACAGACAACGGAGGCTTTGGCTACACTGACTACGCTCCAGTTATTTTGGTTGACAACACGATCACCCTAGGTAACAACCAATTTTTAACGGGTGTTTTCAATGGTCGCGGTGGTCGCAGAATGGGATCAGTATCTGATGGTACAAGTAACACCATTGGAATTGCTGAATCAACCGGTCGCCACGAATCCTACGGTACTCCACTTGCAGGTTCCGCCAACTTCTCTGAAGCGTTGTCGGAAGCCGCTTCACATGGCGAAAACGCTGTTTGGCGTTGGGCGGATCCGTCAAACGCATTCATCGCGAGTGACCGAATCAACACACTAGCCAGCTCTAGGAATTTTGTAGCTGACTGGGGAAATACAAACGCAGGACCAAGCGGCGAAACCTTTAGTTTCCACACTGGCGGTGCAAACGTAGCCTACGTTGACGGAAGTAGTCACTTCGTCTCAGACAGCGTTGACGTTGCATTATACGCTGCTACTTGTAGCAGTGCAGGTGGTGAAGTTAACGTCATCCCTCAGTAAGACTTAGCAAGCTGAAGAGCTTAGCTAGTTAGATCAAAAGGGCACCCAAACTGGGTGCCCTTTTTTCGTGCCCGCTTGT
>CAZKTR010000126.1:0-8504 GCA_964555525.1 uncultured Pirellulaceae bacterium | reverse complement strand
AGCTGGAGTCGCCAGGCTTCAGGTCGCTAGTAGTAAGATTAACGACCGCCAATAAACGCGAATCCGAGATTGATCGGCCCTTGTTTTTTCTCGATTGGACCCGCTCAGACCAACCGGCGGAAAGGTCGTCTCAGATCTCGATGCCGAAAGTGAGCCCAATTGCGGAAGAAAAACTAGGAATTTGACAGAAAAGCCAAAACGAGCGGTTTGGTTTTTGAAATGCAAGCGACGATAATGTCCACTATACGATATCCACCTTTTTATCATTTCATCGGAGAAGAGAGCCAATGAAATTATTTGTAAATTGGCTGGCCTATCTTGCGCTTCGTACCTGTCAGACAGCTAGAGTTAAATGAAAAAATTCGCAATTGTCCTGAGTTTAGTTAGCTTGGTGGTTCTTACCGTTATTGCTGGTTCAGCGTTTTTAAAATCCGAATCCGAATCCACGGCATTCAAAGCGTCCACCGCCGACTGCCCCAATCTCGTTCTGATTTATACCGATGATATTGATTGCGAGAGTGTGTTCTTTGACTGGAAACAATCTAGCAAGAATCCGAATTCCCCCGTTCATTTTCCCAATCTCAAGCGACTTGCGGACGAGGGAATGTCGTTTACGAATTTCCACGTAACGACACCTGTATGCGGCCCCTCTCGCGCTTGCCTGTATTCTGGTAGCTACGCCCATCGAAACAACGTTCGAGTGAACGATCCAACATCCAAATTTGCGTTAGGATTTTCTGGCGGATACGACGAGTTCAATCGAACTGACGAAATCGGCCACTGGATGAAAGCGGCAGGATATCGCACTGCGTTCGTCGGTAAGTACATCCATCACCAGTTTGAGCCGGGAAGCACAGCAAAACAAAAAACTTGGAAAGACATGCTACCAGCCGGTTGGGATGACTTTTACGCATACATGGGTGCACGTTATCTCAATGCCTACTGGACGGACTGCAAAATGTATGGCCTAGCGCTTACTGGTGAAGTCTATCGCACAGATGCCGAAGCCGACCATTGCATCAAGGTCATTCAACAACATGCGAAACGTCCAGGCGACCAACCGCTATTCTTATGTTGGGCGCCGATCGCGGCACATCAGGCTGAACAAAATGGACCAATGGTAGCCGACCGCCACCTTGACCTGGAAGTCGAACCCCGACCACCACAGATGGAAATTTGCCGCGATCTCACTACCGAAAAATTGCCGCCGCACCTGCGCAATTTGAAACCGTATTCGAAACCCGAAGAAAAAAAGCTGGTTGGCTTTTGGCAAAACCGTCTTCGGAGCATCAAGGCGCTCGACGAACGCATCGCCGATGTGAGAAAGGCACTCGAGGAAACTGGCCAGCTGAAAAACACCATCTTCATGTTTACCTCAGATCACGGCTACGAACTGGGAGCCCATCGGCATGACGGCAAACGATTCCCGTATGACCGAATCACCAAAGTGCCGTTCATCGTCTGTGGCAAAGGCGTTCAAAGGGGAGCGACATGCGATCAACTGCTGGGAAACATCGATATCGCACCGACTCTGGTTAAACTCGCTGGCGGTAACGTTCCCAAGAACATCGATGGACGCGCTTTCGGCAACCTGTTCGATAACCCTACCTGCAATTTGGATCCACCGCGAAATGCGATCATGATCGAAAATTGGGAACTCGAGACTGCGAGAGGCATGGTAATCGATGCTCTCTATTGCGCAATGCGAACTCACAAACACATTTATACCGAATGGGGAAATGGGGCGCGAGAATATTACGACATTGAAGCCGATCCCGATCAAATCAACAATCTGTTTGACTCGCTGGATGACCAAAAGAAAAAGCAACTTTGGAACCAAATCCGAGAGTTACGAAGCGAAGAGATCGACCCGTTTGTGTCGAACGCCATCGAAGTGACAACTCACCCTCCAGGTTACCTCGACACCATTGAGATCTCGGGGTTCGCCGAGGATGACTGCGGAATTGACAAACTGGAGTTGGAGATCTTCGAGAAAATAAAGAGTCAATACTGGAATGGAGATGACTGGGTCAGTGAAAAATCCACTGTCATGGCCGAAGTAATTTCGCCCAAAGGAATAGTAACCGATTGGCGGTATCGATTTAGCCCGAGCAAAAAATCAACCAAACTCGAAAACATCGATCTGAATATCTCAGTCAAAGTCTTTGATCTACAAGGAAACTCCGCAGAGCAGAAAAATGCCAAGTCGCTGACGCTTAATCCAGACGAATCTAAAACCTAGATCGTTTGCTCAATCGATTTGCTCAACAGTATCGTCCTACCAATATCGCTCCAAGACGATTTGGCCCCTAAATCTTCCGAATCTTAGTCATCGTGATCTGGTTGCCGACTTGATTGTGGCAAACTTGGTCCATGAACGAGCGAATCAAAAACAGGCCTCGCCCACTCACGCGATGGAGGTTCGCTTCGCAAGTTGGATCGGCAACGCGAGCCGCATCAAAGCCTTTCCCGTCATCAGAGATCTGTACGCAAATGTGCTGGTCCGAAAACTCAGCCTCAACGCGAACCCGGCGATGACAAAAAGGCGACGTTTGTTTGCGATCGCGAATGGTATCGTAGTAATCCTGTTCGTTCTCACTGTCTCGCAACTCCGAGTCGACTTCCAGATTTCCGTGGTGCATCGCGTTGACCAAGGCTTCATCGATCGCCATTGCGAATTGCCACCGATCACGTTCGGACCAATCAGGCAAATTACCTTGCATGTGCTCAATCGCGGGACCGATCAAAGACGGTTCATTCTCCAAAACAAAAGCAACCGACTTTGGTGCTGCCAGCTTTTTGGTGTCATGGGTATACCGCATGTAGCTGGCCATTTGAATAATTTGAGCGACAGTACGTTGCAAGTCCGAACGTAACATTGATTTTGGCGAGTAGCTTGTCGCGCCCACTCGCAAAGCTTCCATCGCGTACTGTTCACTGCCTTGCGAGGTGATGACCACTACCGGGATCTGTGACGTTTGTTGTCGGACCTCGCGGACTAATGCCAAACCGTCCATCCGCGGCATCTGCATGTCCGTAACGATCACATCGGGCAACGCATTGGGACGAGCCTGGAGCCACTCCAATGCTTCGACTCCGTCACTGGCGAACTCGACTTGCCATTGCGGGTTTTTCCCTAATATCGAACCCAGCAGCGCGCGGTCGACAGCAGAGTCTTCGACAACCAAGATTTTAGCCATGGAAAGAACCTTTGTCGCAGAGGAATGGATGTGACGGCTAGAACCAGATTGTTTCCGTTTTGCTCGCCGCTGGCAAGAGTCGCCGATGTCAACTGGCTCCAAGCTTGGGTCAGCCTGAACTCTGATAGTACCAGAGGTAGAACAGACGCAAGGTAGCCGGTGTCGCCATACTTCGGGCCAGTCGCCAAGGCCTCCTGAACTCTGGCGAGCCCAGCTACAGCCCCAAATAAACCCCAACGCTTTACCTATCGGCCGGTTGATCCGCACCAGAACGTGTCGCAATACGGCCGGGGATCTGCGGTTGCTGCCCGTTATGCCCATTTTCATAAATCGAAAACTCAGCCCAAATCGGCAAACGCTGCGCCAGCGCCAAGCCATCGGCGTATTGTAGACCGTACTTTTGTATGAAATTGATCACACCACCACGCCCTGTAAACTCGGTCGTAGGTGTTTCGGAAAACACGATGTTGTCAAACTGCCGATTCTGCTGGACATTTGTGAAACGATTCGACAAAACCCAACTCAAGCCTGCCTGATGGCGAATCGCACCCAACCCGCGGTCGTCCGCTTGGAAATCGCCCACGAAAATCACATCGTCCTCGCCTCGCCCATCGGTACGAATCGCTCGCATCAAAGTCCCCAACTGCTGCAGTTCTTTGGCCGGTTGCTCATTGTCAATCTCTAAACAAGCCAGCGTAAACGTAAACGCCTGCTCCGCAGGCGCACCGAGGCAACGGAACCAAGCCACCATCGGGTCGTGCTTGAACATACCATCGGGGTCATCCACGACATACCACTTTGAATGGTCCAGCTGCACCGTTTGCTGATTAAAGATAATCACCGTTTGAGTTCTGCCACTGCGACGACTTCGATCTGAAATCGCAACGTAGCTGGACCGACGACGCTGTCCAGCGAGCAATTGATGCTGAGTCCCAACGGATCCCATTTGATTCATCAAATCCGTAACTCGTTTGATCCAAGTCGTGTCCGTGCGGCTAATGTTTTGCAGTGTCACCACATCGTACTGCCGACAGATCTCAGCGACTAACCGCACCGGTTCGTCGCTCTTTAAATACGGAGCTTTTTCGTTAAGCTTAAAAACCGCCAAACGAACCACTCCACCGGTCTGCGGATTGGCTACTTGCTGAGCGTTAAAAGGTTTGAGAGCCGACTGCGAATAATTTGGCAACTGCGCCGATTGGCGCTGGTAATTCGGATAGCCTGATGACTGGATGTTTGGTCGGTCGCGATTTTGCGCAAGCGGGTCGGGCTGAGTATATACAACCCTGTCACTGCCCGCGGGAAATACGCTACCGATCTGTGCTCTGAGCAACCTGAACGCGTCCGCAGGTCGACGGATTTGGTCGCGATGTACCAACGCCCAAATCCCGCCTACGATTACCGCGGCGAGCAAGAGAGTTCGGAAGAATCTTGATTTGCCCATGAGGTTGGTTCCAATAATTTCAAGTACAACGACGCTCGATCGATATCGACTTTGGTGGCTTGCAGTGACCATTGCGGCAAAAAAATTGACAGATAGACGGGTTTTTCCGGCGCTGGCGCTCTCGGACGCGACGATGATCGATAAATTAGAAGCCTGACGAATAACTTCAAAACCTATCCAACCGCGGTTGGGTATCCCAAGATCGGGGATCGTCACGATCAGGGATCGCCACGTCGACCAATACTTTTAAGGCAAGCACTATGACCGCCACCGGTCCTGCAATCGAAACCAATGACCTGAGCAAAACCTACTCACAGGGTTTGATTTTCAAACAGCGACACGTCGCGTTACAAAACGTCTCGTTAACCGTCCAACGCGGTGAGATCTTTGGTTTGTTAGGCCCCAACGGAGCTGGCAAAACGACCTTCTTAAAAATCATGCTGGGTATCATTCGCAAAACCGGTGGGCGAGCATCGCTGCTGGGACACCCGGCCGGAAGCCGACAAGGCCGCAAGTTGGTCGGCTACTTACCAGAACACCTACGCGTGCCCGCTCATTTGACTGGCTACCAAGCGTTGGAGTTTTTTGGAAACTTGAGCAACGTGCCGACGCGTATTGTCCGAGAGCGGCGTCAGCAGTTGTTGGAAACCGTTGGCCTGGTAGATCGAGCCAAAGACAACGTAAAACAATACTCAAAAGGAATGTTGCAGCGGTTAGGTTTGGCTCAAGCGTTGTTGCACGACCCGGAGCTTTTGGTATTGGACGAACCGACCGACGGTTTGGATCCCAAGGCCCGAGCCGAAATGCGACAGATCATTCGCGACTTACAAGGCCGAGGGGTGACGATCTTTTTGAACAGCCATTTGCTGCAAGAGGTCGAAATGATTTGTCAGCGAGTGGCGATCTTGGACAAAGGCCAACTTCGCTACTGCGGACCGGTTGACTCAATCGGTGAATTTATTCAGAGCGGTGGCTATTCAGCAACTACCGATTCCGGAGCTCCACCGACTGACGCGGTTGGCAAAGTCGATTTTGAATTACTTGGCGATTTGGAACAGATCAAGCAGTGCTTTAACGTTACCGCCGGTGCCACTGTCACCCAAGGTGCCACCGGCAAACCCACCACCGCGACGATCCCAGCCGTCGACCAAGCGTCCATCGACGCGTTAGTCGATGCATTGCGAAACGCTGGAGTCAGCATTGTGGCCATCCAACCGCAACGCGTTTCGCTTGAAGACGCTTTCTTGACATTGGTCGACGAATCTTCTTTCAAAAATTAAACCTCCCCTTGCCACGTTCGTTTTTTGCTCACGCGTTTCTAGAATCTCGATCCCAAAAAAATTATGAGACCCTACTTAGCTATTATCGTCGACTCGTTTCGCGCTGCCATTGCTTCGCGCGTGCTGTACATCATGCTGGCGTTGATCACGTTGTTGTTCTTGGTCGTTGGCCCACTGCACCTGACCGAAACGTTGGATTGGAAACTGAATCAATTTCGGCACTTTGAAAAATCCGACGCCATCGTCGCAAGACTAATCGAACGCGGGGAAACGGGTAGAACCAAAACGACGACTCGGGTCTGGAGCCTAATGTCAAAGGAAACCCAAGACATCGTCCGGAAGCTCCACGAAAACAAGTACGAAGTTTACGACACTCGCGACCCCGCAAGCTTATGGACGGACCGCAAGCGAGAAGATATGGCGAAGCTAGTCGACGAGTTAAACGAGATGATCGAGAGCCCTAGTTTCTATCGCGAAGAGGATTGGGATCGATTTTCTAAAGTCCCCGAAGCCAAATCGATACTGGAAGACGGATTCGATAATCTCAGCCTTGAGCGCAAGCGACGCCTAAACCGGCTGCTCATTGGCAAAGCCATTCCAGCTTTGGCGCCTCCCGAAGCAACTTCTTTCAACGTTTACTATTGGTTCTTCAACAACGGCGGCGCGTGGAGCTTTAGCAGCAGCCGACAACAAGTTTCCAGTATTGTCAGTAGCGTAACGACTGCGTTGTTTGACAAGTTCTTGCTATCGATTGGACTGCTGGTGGGCATTGTGGTTACCGCCAACGTGATCCCACAGATGTTTGATCCAGGTTCGCTAAACTTATTGCTGAGCAAACCGATCACTCGCTCAGGCCTTTATCTAACTCGGTTTGCGGGTGGTTGCACGCAAATTGCGATCTGTGCTACGTATCTGTTCACCGGTACGTGGCTGTGGTTGGGATTAGCGATTGGCTTCTGGGATCAAGCGTTTTTGTGGAGCATTCCAATTTACATTTTGGTATTCGCGATTTACTACAGTATCTCCGCATTGATTGGATTGTTGTATCGCAGCCCAATTCTTGCCGTCGTCGCAACCGTCGTTTTCTGGGCGGTTTGTTTTTCCGTTGGAACAAGCTACCAAATCTTTCATGCCCTCATGCAAAACCAACGCCTCTACGATCCATTGGTCACTGAAAACGGGGTGAGTGCTGTCGACGGGTATGGTGAAATCGCCATTTGGAACGCCGATTCGAAAAAATGGAAAGTCACCGTCGAAAATCCCAGCGGCCCACTCAAGGATGCCATCGCGGTCAATCGCTTCCTATTAAAAGTAAAAACAACGCCCAATCAAATTCGCCCAACCTTGGACCCGGACAGCAAACAAGTCGTGATCGGCTTAACGTCACCTTTCCCGCCACAGCCAACCGGGTTTAGTAGTTACGATGGATACGTAAGCGACCCGGATTTCAAACAATTTTCGAGCGTTGGCAATTTTCCGCCTACCACAATGGCGATGTTTGCCACCGGAAATGGATTCTTGCTTTGCGATCACAATGGCAAGTTTAAGCGTTGGTACCCCAAGGACGACGCAAAAATGACCACTCAATCTGCCGGTCCCAAACAACCAGTTCAAGTAATGACCGCTTATTCGGTTGCCATGAACCACAAAAACAAAGAAATCGCAGTCCATGAAGCCAAAAACGGACAACACCACATCGTCGTCTTCAGACCTAATGATGGTGTGTACGTCCGAAACCGCTCGGGCGTGATCGACGTAGCCACCAACGAGAAAATCAAATGCTTCATCGCCTACGCCAACAACACCATCATCGCCGTTGCGGGCAACGGACGCGTCGTTGGTCTGGACGCTACTTCGATGGAACCGCTGCCAGCAATGAAGACCTGCGAAACGAACTACGGCATCGAAACGATCGCCACTAGCCCTGACGGCAAGTGGATCGCAATGGTATACAGTAATCAACATCTTTGGCTGATGGATGTCGACAACGACCGCAAGCTCTACCGACCATCGGTTACCGGTAGCAGCAACGCATCATCAGTTTCATTTGATGCCGACAGTCGCTTATGCGTGTTTGATCGTGAAAACCGATTGACAGTTTACGAAACCGCCACCCTGCAATCGGTAAAAGAGTTGATTCCTAAAGATAGCTGGTTCGAGACGGCCTATCGGTATTTGGTCAGCCCGCTATATACCGTCTTTCCGAAGCCCGGCGAGTTTCACAAAGTTACCAGTTACTTGTCATCAACTCGGGATACCGCCAACAACCCTGCGGCTGATTTGATCTTCGAACCTATCGAACCGCATCCATTGTCACCGTTATGGAGTGGCTTGGGTTTCATGGTTTTGATGCTCGGTCTGTCTTGCTGGATTTTCAGCCGTAAAGACTTTTAACGGGCTAGCGAAAATGAACGGGCAATTAAAAACAATTCCAAACTTCATATGAACATACGGAATACCCAGTGCGTACAACCGGGCATCGAGAATCAGTTTTCAAATCGTTTTTGAAACTGCGGCTCAAGTTCAAACTTACCGAGTGGTATGTTTCAACGCCTTCGCAATTCAATGGAATGTCTCTGC
>CAZKTR010000125.1:0-8659 GCA_964555525.1 uncultured Pirellulaceae bacterium | reverse complement strand
GTTGAGTGACGCCGCGCGAGGGCGCGTAAGACAGACCGGAGGCAACTGTCGCCACCTTGCTCGGCTAAAGCCGATAATAAAAAAACAGGGCAAACGAATAACGCTTGCCCTGTTTGTTGAAATCTAATTGACCGTCGCAAGAACTAACTTGCGGTGGGCTTATCTTCCGCCACTTCCGGTTGTGCCACTGCCAGCGGGGGCCGTTGTGCCACTGCCTGCAGTAGGCGTTGTGCCACTTCCAAATGCCGGTTGCGTTCCACTGCCACCCATTTCTGCCGGAACGATCGTAACTCGTTTGATGTAATCGATGTTAGGAAACCTTTTTTGGATGTAAGCGTTACCTTGTTTGACGAATTTGTCTTGGACGCGTTCCCCCTCGGGATTCTCGCCGTACTCGACATTGATTTTTTTGATGACTTCTTTGCCTTTGACAACTTTACCGAACGGGTAGAAACCCGCACCACCTCTACGTCCACGGTCTAAGGCACCGTTGTTGCCAAGGTTGACGAACATCTGACTTGAGCGACTGTTGGGCCTAGGTGTTTGAGCGAACGAAATGGTGCCAGGAAGGTTTGACTTACCATTGTACTTATCATCCTTAATCGGAGCATTTTGCCATGCTTTTGCTACTTCCGGAATGCCATGGACTCCAAACTGGAACATGAAATTTTTGATGCCTCGGAAGATCGCAGTGTTTTTGAAATAGCCAACCTTGACCATGCTGTAAAAACGATCGGCGCCGTTAGGAGCCCACTCGCGAGTGACTTCAATGACAAAATCACCCTTGGTTGTTTCGAACTTCGCTTGAAACTTTTCCGGAGCTTTGAACTTGGCTTGGCTTGGGTCTCTCAGGCCTGGATGAGCATCCGCAGGGAGCGTGAAGGTCATGTCGTTGGCTTGTTTAACCGGAGCGGTGGTGGTTGAGCCCGACTGGGGAGGTGTGTTGGTGTTCGATCCTGACTGAGGAGGACTGGCAACGCATCCGTTGGCGGTAAATGCAGTCGCAACACAGGCGGCGACTATGCAGAAAAATTGGGTACGGTTCATCGTTATCTCGAATATTAAGTTTTAGTTGTCGTTCAAAAATATAAGTAGAACCCAACGGGCCCTGAATTTGCTTTGATTGTGGTCCGGCGATAGTGGTAAGATCAACCCGAAACATGAAAAACCATGCGTTTAATGTACGTGACTTTTTCAATTCGGTTCGGATCTCCCCGGTGCCAGAGGTGGATTTTACTTAGATGGGGCCATGGCCTCTGTATCGTCCATCGTTTTTGTGTCGTCTTCCTGTTGTGTAAAGTCGCCCGCAGTGATTTTTGCCATCTTGTTCAGGTCCATGACTCGACGCAAAGCAGCATCAACAGCTGGTTTGTCCAGTTGAGCAATTTTGTCGTCGCTGGCACGTTGGAAGGCCATCGTTCGGCCTAAACGAAGGTTCGAAATCAGTTCGCTAGCAATTTTGCTATCACTGGCTCGTCCGCCCTGTCGATTCTTGAGGAAACTTTCTTTGGCTTTGGCCAATTCGTCGGCCGTGACTCCACTGTCTCGCATCCGATCGACTTCTTCGGTGACCGCGGCGATCACTTTTTGAGTGTTGGTCGGTTTTGAGATACAGAAAACAAAGAACGTTCCGACTGGGTTTTCCGAGCTGCCTCGGAAACGAGACATCGCGGTATACGACAACCCGTCTTGCTTACGGACTCGGTCAGCGATCCGAGAAGACAACGGCCCGCCGCCCATGATGTAGTCTCCGATCAACATCGCTTCATAGTCAGGATCCTCATCGCCAACGTCACAGCTTCTGGCTGCGATGAAAATCGCATTGGCTTTGTCGGGCGTATCGATGGTCATGTCAGCGGTGTTCATGTTTGGATTGGCAACACGTTCGATTCGCGCGTAAGGCTTCGCGGCTTTCCAGTCAGCGAAGATCTCATTTAACTTGGCCAAGGTCGTTGTCGCGTCGAAGTCACCCACGACCGCGACCTCGCCATTTTCACCGCCGATAAAATCGCGATGCAACGCAACCACGTCATCGACGGTTAACGCTTTGTAGCGATCGATGTCTTCTTGGATTGTTGGCACGTAGCGAACATCATCTTTTGCGTAGTCATTCGTTCGGCGACGCATCGCAGTAAGTGCGAGTGTCTGCGGATCGGAGAGTCCTGTTTCGAGGTTCGTTAAGACGACGTTCTTCTGCACATCGAACTCAGATTTGTCCAGCAAAGGTTCTTGGAGAGCTTGCCGTACGATATCTAAAACGTCGTTAAGGTTGTCTCGCTCGGTTTGAATTCGAACGGTCAGTCGACCTAGCGAACCGCTAATCCGAACGTTCGCTTTGAGTTCGTCCAAGCGGTCGCGGTAAGCTTGGTAGGAAAGTCGCTTAGTGCCGCGTTGCATTAGCGACGGTAAAAATTCAGACGCCGCAATCTTTCCTTTGAGCGATTCTTTGTCACCGTAACCCAATGCAAACGAAGCATGTACTCGGTCGCCGCGAGTTTCCTTAGGTAGCATCGCGTATTTCAAACCAGAGTTCAGTTCACCCGTTTGAGTTCGAGCTTGGATGTTTTCGGGAGTTGGTTCAAAGGCTTCTCCTTTTGAGATTTCTTTGCGGCCTTCGTAGCCGTCCACCATTTTGGCGACCATATTTTGGCCGTCGATGGAGGCTCGTAAAGGCTCTTCGGTCGGGTAAAACAAACCGACGGTGCGATTGCTTTGAATCAGATAAGTTTTGGCAACTTCTTGGACGTCGGCGGGGGTGACTTTTTCTAGTCGATCGCGGTGCAAAAAGTACAACCGCCAATCGCCGTAAGATTCCCACTCGGTCAGCGCGGTGGCGAATTGATCACTGTTGGCGAATTGTGTCTCACGCCGCTTCAAAATGCTTCGCACGGCGCGTTTTACATCCGCTTCGGTGATCGTTGCTTTGACTTCAAATTGTTCGATCAAGCTGTCTTTGGCTTTAAGTAGATCTTTGTCGGCCGGGACTTCGGCGTAAGCCATGAACAAACCTGGGTCATGCCCAACTCGCGCAAAGGCCGAACTGGAGGAAGCGATTTCGGTTTGTACCAAGTTCTTGTACAGTCGTCCGCTAGGGCGGTTGGATAGAATCGAAGCCAGCACTTGGAGCGCCGGGTAGTGTGGATTCGACGCAGAGGGGATGTGATAGCCGAGCCCGACGTATTGAACGTCTCCTGAACGACGCAAGGAAACCACGCGTTCGCCGTCTTGAGCTGGTTCTTCGGTGTAAGTTTTTGGTAGGCGTCGTTTGGGTTTGGGAATCGAACCAAAATGTTTAGTAACCAGTGACAAGGCTTTGTCTTTGTCGAATTTGCCCGCAACAACCAGCGTCACATTGTCGGGCTGGTAGTATTTTTGATAGAACACGCGAAGGTTTTTGGCCGGCACCCGCATGATGTCCGATTGGTTTCCGATGGTGGATTTTCCATAGTTGTGCCATTGATAAGCACTGTCCATGATCCGCTGAAACAAGATGGTGACGGGGCTGTTTTCACCTTTTTCAAACTCGCTGCGAACGATGGTCATTTCTTTGGATAAGTGTTCTTGACGGATCCAACTGTTCACCAAACGGTCAGCTTCCATGTCAATCGCAAATTCTAGATTGTCGTCGCTGGCTGGAAGCGTTTCGTAATAGTTGGTGCGGTCGAGCGACGTTGTGCCGTTCATGTTCAACACACCGCGATCTTTCAGCAGCTTCGGAATATCTGGGTGTCGGTCGGTGCCGCGGAACAACATGTGCTCCAGCAAGTGAGCCATCCCCGATTCGCCGTAGCCCTCGTGACGCGAACCGACCATCACGGTCATGTTGACCGTGAACTGCGGTTTGGAGTCGTCGGGGAACAACAGTAATTTGACTCCGTTGTTCAGTCGGTACTCAGTGATCCCTTCAACACTGGTGACTTCGCTGGGCGGTTGAGCCATCACAGCGGTGGTGGAAATTAAACAGAGTACCGCGAGGGCCAATGTTGTGAGAGTCTTTGATAGGAAGGGACGTTGCATTGGGGTTACCTTGGGAAATGTTGCATCGATTGCGATCATTTTAGCCAGTTGGGGATGTTTTTGAAACCGATCTGCGACTACAAACAGTCTCGTGGCCAGCCGCTATTGAAGCCGTTTTTTCGATTGTCCTTTTTGGTAAAAATCAATACATGTCCTCCGATGCCCCAACCGATGCGGTGCAGTCCAAGAATTCGGTTCCGTCAAATGATGCCGCTCGGATTGCCGCGATCATCAAACAACGCCAGACTTTCAAAGTCCTTGCTGGGTCTCCGGCGCACCAGGCCGATACTGAAACAACGGACTCGCTGACCGAAGAACAACGACTCGCTGCCGACGCTCAGGTTGTTCAAGCGATTCGCGATGCCGGTTGGGCTCCGTTCCATTACGACCGGGCCGCTGACGAAATGGCGGAACCGTGGCGTGTTGAATGGTTATCGCAGGCCATGTGCTGTGAGGTGGCTGCGAATTTTTTTCAGTGGTTTGACGATGTTAAACCCAACAATAAATTGCCCTCGATGTTGAACGCTTGTGGGAGCTTGGTGTTGGTGAGTTGGTTGCCTCAATTTGCTGACCAGGATTCGGCGGCCAGTTTACTTACGGAGAAGCAACGGCAAGTCGACGAAGAACACTTGGCGGCGACGGCGGCGTATGTGCAAAATTTAATGTTGATTTTGACGGCTCACGGGTTCGGGACTTATTGGTCCAGTGGTGGGCAATTCCGAACCGAGTTGATGCGTAGAAAATTAGGCGTCGACCACGATGGCCGGTTATTGGCGGCGGTTTTTGTTGACTACCAGGTGGAGCTGGACTCGGTGGAGCGTTTGCCAGGAAAGTTGCGAGAACGTCGTTCGCCGGACCAACAATGGTTCAAAAGCATCAATTGATTCCCCCAAACCCCTGACATGCGCCAGTTTGTAATATTTGCCTCGGTACCGATGGGGTATGATTTAGATTAAGCTTTAGTTTGCGAGACGAGTTTGAGGTAGGTATCGAGCTCGGTGGAACAAATCCTGTCCGTGTAAATTGAGTTCCCTCCTTCACTTCCAACAAAGTCGGTTTTCGCAAGAAAGCGAATCGCAAAAGGACTTTTATCATGCCTGTCGAAATGCGACTTGCAAAAATCATCATCAGCGAAATCAGCGACAATCAAATTGTTTTTTTAAAAGAGGTTGATGGCGAACGACAGTTTCCAATTTTGATTGGAATTTTTGAAGCGACCAGTATCGACCGTCGAGTAAAAAAGATTTCTCGGCCTCGCCCGCTGACTCATGATTTGTTGGCGGGTATTGTTCATGCGATGGGTGGTGAGTTAAAGAGTGTTTTGATTCATGAGCTGCGCGACGCGACTTTTTATGCCAAATTGCAGATCCAGCAAGGCGACGAAACCTTGAACATCGATGCTCGACCTTCGGATGCCATCGCAATGGCCGTCACTGCCGAACCGCCGATGCCGATCTACGTTGAACAAGACGTGTTAGAAGCCGCGATGCGGAAGCCAGAGTTTTAAGTCGCTATCAAGCAAGAGCTGCAGATGATTAAAGTTGGAATCGCAGGCATTGGATTCATGGGTTGGATCCACTACTTGGCTTATCAATCGCGAACGGATGTTCAGGTGGTTGCAATCTGTTCTCGCGACCCCGGTAAGCGAGCCGGAGACTGGTCGAGCATCAAAGGGAATTTTGGGCCGCCAGCTGGGCAGGTCGATCTTGCCGGTATTGAAGTCTACCAGACGCTCGACGAAATGCTGGCCGATCCCAACGTTGATTTGGTCGATTTGTGCACGCCGCCAGCGGCTCATTTAAACGGAATCATTGCCGCCGCAAACGCTGGTAAGCATGTGTTTTGCGAAAAGCCTTTGGGGCTGACGCTTGCTGCTTGCGATCAAGCGGTGAAAATCTGCCAACAACAGCAAGTGCAATTGTTTGTCGGTCATGTGTTGCCGTTTTTTAGCGAGTACTTGTTTGCATTGCAGGCGGTGCAAGATAAACGCTATGGAAAACTGTTGGGCGGTAGTTTTAAGCGAGTGGTCTCGGACCCAACGTGGTTGCCGGATTTTTATGATCCTCAAGTCGTTGGTGGTCCACTGTTAGATTTGCATGTGCACGATGCTCATTTTATTCGACTTCTATTTGGAATGCCGACAGCGGTTCATAGCGTGGGGCGAAAGCGTGGCGAGGTCGTGTCGTATTGTCAGTCGATTTTTGAGTTTGCTGATGCGGAGTATTGCGTGGCTGCTAGTTCAGGCGTGGTCGACCAACAAGGACGCCCGTTTAATCACGCGTATGAGATTCATTTTGAAGAAGCAACGTTGCAGTTCGAGTTCGCTGCGTATGTGGACCAGCCGGAGTCAATGCCGCTAAAGGTCTTGTTGGCTGACGGTTCGGTCGAGCGTCCAGAGTTAGGCGATGGCGATCCGGTGTTTGCGTTTGAGCGAGAGGTTGGTGAGTTGGTAAGTTGCTTGGAAGCTGGTCAGGCGTCGAAGATTCTTGATGCGACGTTAGCCAGAGACGCGATTGAGATTTGCCAAATGCAAGCTGTGCAGATTGCGTAAGCTTGCTAGAATTTCAAATGTAACTCGTGGGGCATTGAATGGCTTGCGAATCCTTTTTTGAAAGTTGAGTCATGGACTGTCCCAAATGTCAGCAGCAGTTTGAAGGAAACGTTTGTCCGTATTGTCAAACATCGGTTGTTGATCAAGCTGGTAATGCTAACCCCTACGCCGCACCGACAGGCGGAACTCGATACGAACAAGTGCCTTCTGTGGCGCCCTATCCTGACCCTTCGCAGCAAGGCGACGGAACTGGCGGCGTGATTCCGTATAAGAATCCGAAGGCGTTGATCGCTTACTACTTAGGGATTCTTAGTGGTTTGCCGTTTATTGGTTTGCCGATTGGCATCGCGGCGTTTGTGCTGGGGATCATGGGCTTGAAAGATCGTAAACGAAACCCGGTGATTAAAGGTTCAGCTCACGCATGGATCGGAATTGGATGCGGTGGTTTGTTCACACTGTTTTGGGGCTTGGTAATCGTTGCGATGATCATCAGCCTAGTGGCTGGCTAGCGGGTTAGTGGCCCAACTAGGTAATCGAAAGGGGTGACGACAACATTCATCGCCACCCAATTCGAGTCCAACCAAAGCTCTACACGTTCAGCCACTTAGCCATTCGCTTCAAGAACGATGGCTTGCGAACAGTCGCATCATCGCTGGCCGTTTCTTCGGAACGTTGTTGATCGATCTGGTCAACAACGTCGCCCTCGGTTTCTTCGCCCTCGGTTCCATCTGCTTCCGAAACGGATTCCGCATCAAATGGAATGACTTCCACTCCTTCGATTGGAGTATCTTCGTACTGAATCTGGCCTTGAGGACTGACGGGACCACAGCCGCAACCATCGTCGATGATTTGTTCGATTGGAATCACGTTTCCGCAAGGATCGCACGGGTCAACGATCTCGCAGCAACCGCAGTCATCATCCAGTTGTTCGGCTTGGCTCAGTGCGTAGCCGCCGGTAACCGCTCGACCACTGTCCAGCGACAATGGATCGTTATTTCCATTGATTGGAACGCCCGAGTAAATTGTTCCTGGCGAACTACCACCAAAGCCACCAAGCAGATTACTCAACGGTACGGAGTTAAGTGGACCAAGGAATGGGAGTCGAGGTGGATTGCCCGAAGCACCCGATTGTCGCTCTGCGAAGGTTCCATTTTCGAACGCTTCCCCGAAGCCAAGACTGATGTTCTGCAACACGTCGTTAATCGGAGAAACCAGACCGTTGTGGTCACGGTCGATGCCGTCTGTGAACCCATCTGGTTGAGTCTGCGTGACCGTATACTCACCCGCGTTGAGTCCGTTGAATGTATACTGGCCATTTGAATCGGTGGTCGTTTGGATGCTGACAGCATTGCCGAACACGTCCGTTCCTGTCAGTGTTACAATCACTCCAGCAATTCCGGCTTCTCCAGGCTGCTGAATGCCATCGTTATTGTCATCCTGGAATACGGCTCCAGAAATCGAGCCTGATGGCACTGGCGGTGGGTCAAATAGTGTTGGATCATCTGAAGTCCCTCGATCGTCTGGGGAGTCCGAATTGTTGGTTCCCGGGTCAGTTCCACTGTCGCTTTCGTCGGTGACGGTGATAGGAGCACCATTGGCATCGGTCAGTGGGTCTCCGGAAGCGTTGACTGCCTCGGCAGATCCTTCGACTTGATTCGCCAGAGGTGCATCTTCTACGAGCGATGGATCGATTTCAACATCGAACTCAACGGTAAATGAATCACCGACCACTAGCAGGCTGCCTGATGCATTGTCAATCAGTTCTGTCGAGCTACTGCCATTCCATGTGGCCGAATTGACCGCAATGCTACTTCTGGCATCGCTTGGGAAACCTGTCAGCGTTAGGTTGCCCGCATCAACGAACGGAGCACCAAACTGACTTTGCAGATCTTCGACAAGACTCAAATCTGCCAAGTCAACGTTGCCAGTGTTTTCAACCACCACTTGATAGGACACCACAAAATTGCCGTTGTCCGTTAAGATCGGCTCGCCGACAATGGATTTTGCAATCCCCAAATCAGCAACCACCAAAGGACTAATTGATTCTTCCAAATCATCGCCGACGGTTGACGGATCAACTTGATCGCCGGT
>CAZKTR010000124.1:0-8702 GCA_964555525.1 uncultured Pirellulaceae bacterium | reverse complement strand
ATTGTTCTTTGAACTTTGCTGCGGCGGCTTCTGAGATTGGGAAGACCGTGCTGGATCCATCGATTTCAATTTTGCCCGATAGCTCTGTATTGACGGTTGATGAATCACCGGCGGGTTTTTCGCAACCCACAAAAATTAATGTTGCAATCAGTAATGTGTAGATCGTGGACTTCATGTTCTCGTTCAGGATTGAATTAGATTGACTATTTGTGCAGGCATCTCAAAGTCGCCTGCGACACTGATAATTTCGTCACACGATACAGATGCTTCATGAAGATACCATGAAGGACTCTTAAAAAAATATGAGAAACGAGTAATTTGTCCAGTGGCAAATAGAGTTTTTCAGGAGGGTGAAAATCTCCGTAAAATACGGCTTTTTCAGGACGGGCGAAAGCGATTAGCTTGAAAAAAGCGGGACAACCAAAAGAGGGGCTGTTGTTTTTCCGCAGATGGCCCCAACCACGCAATCTAATCGACTTAACCACCAGAAATCTCGTGTTAAACCGGTTTTGGGGACGATAATCTAGGCAATGCCCATCTCAGGAGTCGGAGATTTTTCTTGCAATCGGTTCTGCGAAGTGTTTAATGTAAATTAATTCGTTTTTTCAACTACTAAAGAGCTGATGACAAGAAAAACAATCGCTCAAACCGTAAACGGGCGAGGACACTGATAAATTTCGCCACACGCTACAGATACACTTCTTGCCGAGTGAATCCGATTCCACCTAAGGCATTGTGAGCATCACCTGTCCTTATTAGACGAACCAATGAAACGCAAACCTAGTCGCGTGACAACGATTCAATGCACTCGAAACCGCCTGTGAGTTTTGGACGTGGATGATTAACGGTTCAATTAAATGCAACTTCCACTTCGATCTTTATTTGCTGTCACGACAAGCACAGTGACTGTACTCACAATTTATCCATGGGTGCTTCGATTTAGAGATTGCGGGGTTAACCACACTGGTTTGTTCTGGATAGGGTTTGGGTTAGACCTGATGCTGGCGGTGTTGATAAACGCTTGGATCATCACATTTTTTGCCAGCTTATCACCTGAGCAACGAAAAGAAATTTATGGAAGGTATAGGTACATCATCTGCATTGCCTGTGTCGCAATTCCGTTTTTCATCTGCCTCAACGTTGTGATCGGACACCACAGACCAACCGGCGATCCAGTATTTCATCGTGTATATGAAAGCTATAACGAAATTTTCAGCTATGGCTTTAAGTATGCTGATTGGATTACGATCGCATGGTCTCTACTCTTTCCCTTTATCCTTGGCCTGGCAACAACATTTGCAATAAAGTTGATTTACCGAGCCTCGATTCGGCAGTGACGAGTGACTGGTCACGACAGCATTTCTGCTGAGGGTTAACATTCTTCTTAGTTTTGCTAGGGTCCCATGGGTGCCATGTTTACGCGATCAGAAATTGATTAAATCTTGAAAGCCCCTCAAAAAACATGCTCACGGGATTTTTCCAAAACCACATCCCACGCGTAAGCATGTCACACTCATTAGATACTCTTACCCTCAAAACCGTGAAGCATGGCACCCCACTCGCCTGATAAAAGAACGCAAGTCCAGACCGTTGCGAGCCGAGTCCCCTCGTGCCATTCATCCGTTTCAACTAATCTCCGTTTAACTAATCCATGCCGTTGGTACTTGGGCGTGGGAATCCCGGCAGCAAAACACGAAACGTACTGCCTTTACCAATTTGACTTTCGAGCTCCACTTGACCGTCAAACGCTTGGGTCAGGTGCTTGACGATCGCTAGGCCCAATCCCGTCCCGCCTTCGTCTCGTGAACGAGCTTTGTCGACTCGGTAAAAACGTTCAAATACGCGGGTCTGCTGTTCGGGCGAGATTCCAATTCCCGTGTCCGTAACTTCGATTTGTACTCTGTCGCCGTTGAGCCGAGTCCGAACGGTTACCTGTCCTTCGGCTGGGGTATAGTGGATGGCGTTGCTAATCAAGTTGTTGATGATTGTGGTGACGCCATTGGCTTCGGCTTTGGCGATGATTGGATGCTGATCGATATCCAGCAAAAGTTCTACCTTTCGTTGATCTGCTTGAGCTTGCAGGTCTTGGGCACTTCGGCGGCACAACTGATTGATGTCGATGTTTTCAATATTAAAAGCTGACGATCCCGATTCGACTCGAGCGATTTCAAGCAAGTCTTGGATTTGTAAATTCAGGAGTTCTGCTTGCGTTTCGATTTGAGTGACGAACTGCACATTCTTATCTTTGTCATCGATTGCTCCCAAGCGCAACGTTTCGGCATAAGCTTTGATCGAGGCCAAGGGTGTTTTAAGTTCGTGCGAGACGTTGGCCACAAAGTCGCGGCGCATGTTTTCGAGTGCATGCAGGTCGGTTACGTCTCGCAGCACAATCGCGACACCTTTTTCTGGTTCACTTGATAGGTAGGTCGCTCTGGCTTTGATGCGCCGGCGGTCGGGATCGAGCGTTTCGAATTCAGCTTTGGCGGTCGCTTTGTTTTCACGCGCCGACTGGATGGCGGTGTGAAGTTCGGGGTAGCGAGCAATGTCCAGCAAGTCTCGGTTGACGACATCACGCGAGGACAGCGATAACATTCGTTCAGCGGCGCGGTTGGAGATCGAGATTCGACCTTGACCGTCAGTCGCAAGTACGCCTTCGATCATCGTACTGAGCATCGCATCAAAACGAGCGTTGGTTTCACGAAATTGCCCCTCACGATTGGAGATCTCTTGTTGCATTTGAGCATACGCGTCGGCCAGTTCACCCCACTCATTGCGTAAGTTAGTTGGCAATGCTTGTTGGAAATTTCCATGGCCAATATTGCGAGCAGCTTCCGCAAATCCCTTCAGCGGTCGGATCGCACTGAAAGCCAGCAGGACCAACAACCCCGTTGTTAGAGCACCTAGCAGTACCGCATAAGTCCATAGATTCCGTTGCAAGCCATGAATCGACTCATTGATCGTGACCGAGGGAACTGCGACGCGAATGAATCCACTACTAGGTTCACTTTCGGCTGCTTGGTAGGCAATGGCGAGGTACATCATGGGTTTCTGCAGCGTATCGCTAAAGCGATTGGAGAAACCAATTTTTTCTGTTCTGGACTGAATGACTTCGGGCCGGTCTGAGTGCAAGCCAATGTTTTGGTCGCCTTTCTCGGAGTCAGCTAACACGTTGCCATCGGAGTCGATCACGGTGTAACGGAAATCCGTTTGCTTGCCAAGCTTCAGCACATGCGGTAGCAAACTGTCGTCTTGCAAACCGCCGGGGAGTTCCTGTACATGGGCTTGTAGCACCAAAGCCAGCGATTCCATCTTGTCTTTGGTGTTTTCCACCATTTGATAGCGAGTTGTCCGAGAAGAGATACTGACAAAAATGGTTGCCGCAAGCAGGTGCAACAATAAGTACCCGATTAAAAAACGCGATAGAACACGAGGAATTTTCATAATGAAGTGAAGGGGTTGGTGCGTTTTTCAAAAATGTCAATTAGCCGCGTCGGCCAAGGTGAGAAGCTAACCACGATCGGTATGTCGCTCAGGGTTGGACCCTACTGGCAAGAAAATTGCCTCCGTAATACTCGATATGCCCGCAATACCGTTTAACGCGAACAAAGCCGGGGCTTTAACAGCGAAAAATACGATCAATAGCTAATGTCAAGATATTTATAAGTGTCCGCAGGCTGGTTGGCAAAATGCCTTTCACTGAGCTTATGGTGGAAAAAGCCAAGAGTTAACCCGATTATAGTGTTAACTCTGCAACGTTAGGCGGGGTTTCGAGGTTCGCCATAAGGTCTTCTGCGTTAAGATACATTGGCAAACAATGATAGGAAACGAGACATGAAGCGATTCAAAAACATCTTTTGGCTAGCGTTATTTCTCTGTTGGATCTGCATGGGTTCGACGGTAACCGCTGGCGGTCCTGAAACTGCCATCTTGGTGGTCAATGCAGATTCAGCGTCTTCAAAAATGATCGCCAATCACTACATTGCGATGAGAAAAATTCCTTCAACGAACATCGTTTATTTGAATGGAGTCCCGCCCACCGAAACCATCTCTTTGGATCAGTTTAAGAAGTTAATTCTCAAGCCGATCGTCACTGCGCTGACTGAACGGCAACTCAGTACGCACATTGATTATATTATTTACTCGTCGGATTTCCCCACAGCGATACAGATCCCGGAACATGTAAAAAAATTGGGCGATGCGGTTGAAAAGGGCGGCGTTGGATTTAACCGTAAATTGTTTTTACCGACCGCTTCGATCAATTCATTGACCTACTACGCCGCCGCAGTGTTAGCAGACAATCCAAATTATCTAAATTTAGAATCCAATTCGTATTATCGGCACTCAGCCTCTCAGTTACTGCTTCATCCATTTTCTGGTCAGCTGCAAAAAGTATTCGACGCAGCGGTCAAGGAGATACAAGGCGACGACGAAGCGTTATATCCAAAGGCCGAACAAAAATTATTGGCCTTGGCAAAGGCCAATCCTCGTCAGGTTGCCGTCGCTTATCGCTTGGTTCAATGTTACGCCAAGATGGGAGACAAACGGAAAGCCACCAGTTGGCTCGGTAGAGCCAAGAAGGCAGGTTGGCAATACCGGCAATACACCAAGGACGATCCGTTGTTGGCGGACCTTCAATCGGACCCGTTGTTCAGAGGTGTGTTGAATACGGTGCCCGACGAACCGTTCGAGTTCGCTCCAACGATTGCATTTCGGAACCGCTATCAATACGGCCCTAACGGGATGTTGAACCACTTCAAAGGACAGGGCAATCGTTTTTTCCTGTCGACGGTTTTGGCGGTCACGCGAAACTATGGCAATACCGAACAAGAAGCACTCGATCAACTCCAGCGAACAGTGCGAGCGGATGGCACCAATCCTAAGGGCTCCTTTTACTTCACAACCAGCAAAGACGTTCGCACACGAACTCGCAAATCGAATTACGATTTTGCGATCAAACGCCTGAAAAAAATGGGCTATGGGGCAGAGATTGTCAAAGGCAATTTACCAGAAAATAAATTACGAGTTTTAGGAGTTACCATTGGAACGCCTGGGTTTAACTGGAAACAATCTGGCAGCCGGTTTGTTCCCGGTGCGATTGGTGATAACTTAACTAGTTATGGCGGCCGGATGCCAAAGCAAGAACAAACCAAGCTCACTGAGTTTTTGGCCAACGGCGCTGCTGGTGGCTCAGGCACAGTAACCGAACCGTTTGCCTTACAAGTCAAATTTCCGCACCCAATGATTCATGTGCACTACGCGCGCGGTTGCACGCTAGCCGAAGCGTTTTATCAATCGGTGTCCGGGCCGTGGCAATTATTGATCGTTGGCGACGCACTCTGCCGCCCATTTGGGCGACTTCCAGAGTTTGGGGTGACTGGAGTCTCACTGAACCAAAAGGTGTCTGGAACCATTAAACTCAACCCTACCCCTGACCTTACAACGGTCCGGATTGCCGGTTACCAATTGTTTGTCGATGGGCAATTGGTTCACGTCCAAAATAATTCCGCGGAAATGAAAATCGACACCACAGACATGTCAGATGGATATCATGAGTTTCGGATCGTCGCGATCGCGAACTCGTTGTTGGAAAGTTCAGCTGCTGTGGTGATTCCGTTGCAAGTCGATAACTCAGGACACCAAGTGAAACTAACTGCCGATTCAGATAGCTTTTTTTCAACCGACACAATCACGTTGAAGGCGACTTCAAATATTGGTGACGCCATTGCGTTGATTCATAACGGGCGTACGATTGCTCAAAAGTTGGGTCGCGATGTAACGTTCGAAATTGATGCATTATTGGTCGGCCGCGGGCCGATACAGTTAGAAGCGGTAGCCATGTCCAGTGCCGCAGTTGGTCAAAAACAAGATTCCGTACCGCCAGTGGCAAGCAAACCTTTAGATCTTTTGATTAAAGGACCCATTTCAAAACGAAAGAAATACGAAAATCCCCCCAAAAAAATCCGGCCGACCGTGTTCAATGCGCCTTTTCAACAGTCAGGATCTACCGCTCGACCTTCATCGGGCAGCGGTGTTCGACCCGGCCGTCCTCGTTAGAATGATGCAGTCATCAGAAGATGGCCCGCCCATCGGATTCGTTTGGTTTGATGCACCTTCAAGTACAGCTCTCAGACAATGCCAAGTGTTCCAAAATTCTGTGTTGTGTTACCGATTGCCTTGATCGTCGGTGCATCGATTGTTTTGGCTTGGCTGCCGATATCGATGGCGTCGCCGCGAATTATCCAAGCAGCTAACGACGATCAGCCCCGACCTGGACACCTGATTAAAGTCCGGCTACCAATCGATGATCGAGTTAAAGCCGAAGTCCGCGCTTCTCTAGAAGCGATCGTTAAAACGGCTCCGCTGGCAGTTCGTGCAGATCAACGGGCGATCGTGGTTTTGGAATTCGACACGCGAGCAGGAAAAACAGGTCGTGGTAGTGATCGCGAGGCCTGTCAGTCACTGGCCCGTACTTTAATGGATCGGCGATTTAATCCGCTACAAACCGTCGCCTACATTCCCGCTAGTGAAGCCGCCGGCGCAGTGTTGGATAATAACGGTACGCGTTTGACCGGCCATGCGGTATTGGTTGCTTTGGCGACGAACCAACTTGCGCTGGCTCCGAATACTTCGATCGGTGATGCAGGGATCGACGAACCAGAAATTGACGATCTGTTATCGACGATTTATCGAACACTGCCAGGACAGCGCGGCCGTTTGCCGCAACCGATGGTGGCCAGCATGTTGGATCCAGCGTTGGGGTTGGCCCGGGTAATTAAACAAGACAAGTCCACCCAGTACGTGAACATGGCGGAACTCGTCGATATCGAAGCCAAAGAGTTGCTCGAAGAAACTAAAACACTAGCCAATGTTGGCGAGCGAGCAGTATTGTCCGCCGAAGACTTAAAAGATTTTGGTTTGATCAACTTGGTGCCAGGAACGAAAACTGACTTGGAGCGTGCATTGCGACTAGGCACGGGTACACTGAAATATCGGTTGTCCGCCAGTCGAGAATGGAATGCGATTCAGCTAGAGCTACCCTATTCGGTTGATGAAAAAGCCGAACGCTGGTTTATTCGGTCGCTCAATCGCAGTCGTAACAAAGACGTTAACTTGATCGTGGTGACCATCGAAGAAAGCGTTGGCGACCATGCTGGCTGTTTGGCGATCGCTCAGCAGTTGGCCGAACTTCGCAAAGACGATGTTCAGACCGTTGCTTTCGTCCGTGGCAAAGCGCTGGGTTCCGTAGGAATTATTGCGCTAGCTTGCGATCACTTAATCATGTCGCCTGATGCTATTTTGGGCGGTTTTGATAGCGACACAAACGCTTTAGAAAAAGATGAGTTGGACCAACTCCGTCCCTCGATCAAACAGCTCGCAACAACTGCAGAAAAAGACTGGTCGATCATGATGGCGATGCTCGATCCGGGCCTCGTTGTGACACAGTACAAAGACACCGAGGCTTCGGGCCAGGTTCGATTGATGACTGAAGATGAAGCGTTTGCGTTGGGCGACGAACTCAAACGCTGGGAACCTCAAGATGTATTGAGCGTTTCAAGCGGGCTGAACAGCAAAACTGCCGAGCGTTTCGGGCTCACCCGGTACATTGCCGAGGACATGGAGCAACTGCAGGCGTTTTATCAGTTGAACGAATCACCGCAACGGATCGAGTTGTCATCGACCGAACGGTGGGTGGACCAAATCGCCAATTTCTTTCGCAACCCTGTAATCGGAATGTTCTTATTCCTAGGGGCGTTTTTCTTTATCAGCAACGAGATGTCAGCGCCGGGGTTAGGTCTGCCGGGTTTTTTAGGCGCACTGTGCGCGGTACTGTACTTTTGGAGTCACTGGTTTGGCGGTGAGACGGAAGTGTTTGAGATTTTAATGTTTGTCTTAGGAGTAATCTTCATTGGGATGGAGATTTTTGTGATCCCCGGGTTTGGCATTTTTGGAATTGGTGGGATCTTGTTGGTTGCCGCTTCGATCGTGCTGGCCGGACAAGACTTTGTGGTGCCGATGAACGAGAAGGACTGGGCGCGGGTACCGTATTCGCTAATGCCGGTCGTAGGAGCCGGTTTGGGATTGGTCGGGGCGGTGTTTTTCTTACAAGCGGCCATCGAAAAGTCGCCGCTTTTGAGCCGCTTCGTTTTGGATACCAATGAACGCGAAGATACAGGATTGAGCGAAGGCGACCCTGAAGCAACCGCCAACTGGGAGCATCTGCTTGGTAAAGAAGGAACCACCGTCACTCGGCTAAATCCTTCCGGTAAAGCAAAGATTGATGGCTCGGTTTATGATGTAATTAGTACTGGCTTGATGCTTGACAAGGCAACCCAAGTTGAAGTCGTCGAAGCGGTTGCCAATCGTATTGTCGTTCAAGCAAAAGAAAGCTAAGACCGAATGTTTTACACAGCACTGTTTTTGCTGATCGCTGGATTTTGCATTCTCGCACTTGAACTGTTTTTACCGTCGGCTGGTATGCTGGGAGCACTTGCGGGGTGCATGATCATTGCTTCGGTGGTGATGGCGTTCCTGACAAGCTGGTATACGGGCATGGTATTTTTGTTGGTGACATTGCTTTTGGTGCCAGTAATGCTGATGTTGATGATCAAAATTTGGCCGCATACGCCGATCGGAAAACGACTCTTGTCCGACGATGAAACGTTAACGGACGTTCTGCCACAGGGCAAACACTACGACCGGGG